>NZ_JAAGOG010000113.1:0-27134 GCF_010747425.1 Nostoc sp. UIC 10630 | reverse complement strand
ATTTATAAAATTATCATAATAAAATGACGCAACAAATACAAAAATCTCAACTTGCTAAAGAAATAAATTATATTAATCTATCCCCTAATACTGAATCTAAAATAGTTGACCAAATATTAACTAATGCTAGTGGAGTGGGGCTGGGGATGATATTGACTATATTAGGTTTACTACTCTTAGCCAGGTGGATGGGTATAAATAACCTTATTATTAAATGGGTGGAAAAATTAGAAAGTGATACTGAAAGTTTTAGAACACTTGCTAATAGTGTGCAAAATATGTCTAGTGATACTAAAGCAAATCACAATACTTATGTTAATGAACATTCTAAAATTCTTGAAGAAGTTAGAGATGTAAAAGAGATAACTAATAAAATCTTATACAAAGTTGATAAAGTTTAGATTTGATTTATAAACCTTTTTGGCTTTTACTAAATACCTGACCACGATCAAATGAAACATCTACTCTAGACCCGTTTGCGTTTTTCCATATCCAAACAGTAGGAACATAAGCTCCCCAAGATTCAGAATTATCATCAGTAGGTTTTTCACCAACAACATCAATAACTTCTTGGTAGCTCATACCTTGTTTAATTTTATCAAACTCTTCTTTTGTTACAACATTATTTAGTAGTGAACATGAAGAAATAATAGGTAGAATGCTAAAGAATATTACTGATACTATTTTTATTTTATTCATATCTACTACTTTATCAATCCAAGGGTTATTTATCACTTACAGGCTTGATACAGCTTATACAGTAAAAACCTTAGTGTCAATGATTACTAAGAATAAGATAGAGAAACCTCAGCTTATCACTGAAGCATGAAATACTAGTGAAAGAAATTCAATAGCTCATAACTTAAGCCTTCTTAAATATTAAGAATAGTTAATATCTGCAAGTTAAATTTTCTGCCACATGGCAGCTTAAATTTACTTAGATTCCCGCACACAATACTCCAAAGAGCCAGAATAAGGATTCTAAATTAAATTACTTAACTTTACTTTCCGCACTAATCCTAACTAAGAGGCAGAATTGGAAAGTCAGTCAAGGGATATGTATTGGTTCCAATATGTAACAACCATACTCAGTAGAAAAGCTAGTGTCAATGCTTACTCAGTTATCTCTATCCTGAAGAAGCTTGTTGATTAACTCCTGCTGCTGTCTCAATTGCTCCTTCAGTAGGTCTATTTCTGACTGCTGTACTTGATGTTGATGACTACTAGCTGGTAACTCAGGATTGATTTGCATAGCCCTATTACTTATATCTTGGTAGTGTTTTTGACTTACCATCTCACCATGACCACACCAAGCACTGACTATTTTCTCATCCCGCCCTAAATCAAATATCTGGTGGGTAATGAATGTATGTCGGGTATTGTAGGGCTTGAGGTATTTGGTAAGCTTGCCTTGCTTTATCAGTTGAGGAATAATCCCTTTATTACCATACGTCCCAGCCCAGACTGTATAGAAAGTTGTACCTAATATTATCTTGCCTGTTTTTGATTTAAAAACTATTTCATTAGCTTCCCCTTGAGGTATGGATTTTAGAAGGTTCCACAGTTCTCCATCTTTAGGTAATGGAAAACGTCTAATTACACTCTGATTCCCCTTTGCTGTTTTTGTGGGGTAGAAGCCTTTGGTCACTCTGTCGTAAGTGCGCCTGATTAAAATCTCTTCATTGGCCCACCTTACATCCCCCCACATAAAAGCAATAGCTTCCCCTGTACGCACCCCAGTAAGGAACTTAAATTTAATGAAGTTATACCAGTGCATTGTGTGCTTGACACTCTCAAGGATGATTGATACCTCATCCCAGTTATAGGCTTTTGACCTATCTAAAACATCGTCATCACTCTCTGTTTCAACTTCATCTTGGTTTTTACCTTTAGCCCCTAACTGTTTGATTTCATCTGACATACCATCAAAAGGATCATAATTTACCAGCTTACTTTTTATCGCAAGTCTATAAGCTTTTGATAGATGACTGATTAACTTTTTAACAGCAGGTAAGTTTCTATTTTCAACCAACCAATTTCTAATTTTTACTGCATCTTCAGATTTTGTAGATTCTATAGCTGATTTAAGAAAATTAGTAAAAGTTTCACTAAAGGCTTTAGCGTAAGTTGTCTCCTTTAACCCTGGCTTTATAACCTCACAATACCTATCCCAAATTTCCATTAGTGATAATTCAGGTTTAGGCGGTAATTGGTCATCTGAGGTTACACTACTATTCGCTAACTTAAGATTCGACCTTAACCCATATTTCTTTAAAATCTCCTGGTAGTGCCCTAAGTTGAAGTTGCCTTGACCATCATCAAACTCACCTTCCTCAAGTTCTATTTGTAATTTACGTTGTAGCTTTTTAGCTGTAGATTCCCAGCCATTTTCTAGGGGAATACCAGTGGCTAGCTTGATTTGACTTTTGTTGCAGTAGTTTCTAGGAAAGCAAGCTTTTACTATCCCTGAATCTACCCTAACTGTTACCTGCCCCTTCTTAGCCTTACCTGTAGGCGTTTTAAGGTTATTTACCATAATGCTCAAAAGATGCTCAAAATAGGTAGAATCAGTTCTATAGTGAACGGAATATAAGCATTATAGAGGCTAAATGGGTTTCTTGCAGATTACGCACAAAGTTAGGTTGATTCAAGATTTGACAAACAACAGGCTACATATCCATTTTGATCTAATTCCAAGACTGGTAGCCTATTTTGTCAAATTAAGCAATTGTTCTAATTATTTACACACCTCTTTGTGCAATATCCATTCAGAACGTGGGATCGTGTTGATTATCCCAACACTTGCGATCGCGCCAGCTTCTCCCAGTATATTCACATTCAGAGGCATCATCTATCCAAGGAATCGATGTAGAGTAGTGCGAGGTTCCGATGGAAGCTAATAAACTAGCAGTGAATAATGGCAATAATAAGGATAAAGTTGTCAATGTAAAAATTGGTAAAATTATTAAATATCCAGTGAGTATCAGAACGTTAGTAGGAGTCCAAAAAACTCTGCCTATTTTATTATTTTGGCGAGTTTTTAAGGTAGTTTTTGAATTCGAAAAAAGCATAATGCAACCCTATTAATGCCGGTTTATATAGCAATCTCATTTGATTTGTCAAAGCAAAGCTGACTGAGAGCTAGCCAGATTGGGTTTTAGTTCTCAGTATATTTAGCAAAAATCAAATAAGAATCCTATATGACTACGGATTTTTACGTAAGAACATTATTGAAGTTATATACTCTGATGTCAAAGGTGCAAGTGACGACTTGTTAGAAGTTTTAATCTTTGGGCGCTAAAAAATATTTTTGATGAAAATATGTTGAAGTTAGGGCAATCGCTCTTGCGTAAATTTCAGTAGTGGCGCAAGCTCTTGCGCCACTACCGCGTGGTCTATTTACCTGAAAATAACTGTCATTTAGAGATGTATTAAAATGCAGAAAAAAATATCTTTAATCTACAGTCGGCTGTCTCCGATGTTGCAAAAACCACTCATACAACTCTGGATTATTGTATGTCTGCGTCCATGAGTCGTGATCGGCTTCTGGATAAACTGTAAATTTCACATTCCCATCGCGGGCTTTGAGTGCAGAAACCATGATTTCGGACTCGCTTAAGGGAACGACATTATCTTTTGCTCCGTGAAATGCCCACACAGGAAGGCTTTTCAGCTTATGTGCTTGGGCTGGATTACCACCGCCACAGATAGGCGCGATCGCAGCAAATCGTTCTGGCTGCGCTGCTGCTAAATGCCAGGTTCCGTAACCACCCATGCTTAAACCGGTCAGGTAAACCCGATCTGGATCAACAGGATAGGATGCAATAACCTCATCCAAAAGGGTGTTTAATCGTTCTATATTCCAATATTCACCGCGCGGACATTGGGGAGAAATGACAATGAAGGGAAAATCTGGCTGTTGTTCTACAACCTTGGCAACACCGTGCTTTTTCACATGATTTAAGTAAGAGCCTCGCTCACCCGAACCGTGTAAACATAAGATTGTTGGCAAAAGTGGCTCTAGTTTTTCGTTGGGACTTCCGTCTTGGTGCAGTCCACTGGGCAAGAATAGCAGGTAGTTATAACTGTCGGTAGAAGTAATTTGTTGTTGTAGTGGCTGCATAAAATTAATTAAAAAATTTTGTTAGTTTAACGTCTACGAATAGCTATTGTATAACTTGGTCGTTGTGTTGCTTCTCGTTGACTCTTAACTAACCGAAAATCATTATCTATATATAGATGCTCTAAAAAAGAAGTAGCTAGGTAAACTTTTTTAAATTTTTTGACAGTATTTCTGTCCATATCTTTTACTATAAGTTCTTGCTGTAAATCTATATTTGGTACTGCTTCCTGAAATTTAGATTTGACTGTTGTCGTAAACCACTCATCTGCATCATCAATTGTCAACGGGATTTCTCTATTTTTCAATGCTTGGAATATCCCAACATTTTTAATATCCCACTTTTCATCTATAACTGAATATTTTTGCAACAACATTAAGTCATAAGCTGGTAGTTTTGATGCAATTTTTTGCCAAAAACTAGATTGATGCCCTGGTGCATAACGGGCAATATTTGCATAGTAACCATTAGTATGAAAAATTTGGTAAGACTGCTCGTGTATCCTACCAGGTAAAATATCTTGAAAAGGTATAGTAGACCATATTGGTACCCATACTCCCGTCACGATCGCTACTTGATCTGCAACCTTCCCAAAGGGATTACGTCGGCTCAATTCTGCAAAGTATGGTGCTAATTCATTTTTATAAAAATCTACTTTGGCTTTTAATGGCTCTAGATTACGATCTTTAACAAGTTCTAAAATTTGATTTTTAATTTCTGGTGTAGTCCAATATGTCAATTCTTTGGTACTTGTGGCATCTACCATTATTGTTCATCCTGGGAAAAGTTCCAGATGTGTGATTATATAAACTAACTTGATTCAAGAAAACAAATACGGGGACGCAAAGAAATAACTCTCCTTGTCCCCGCGTTTCTTTAATGAATGACTACCACCAAATTCGATTTCCATTTTCGTCAACTCGTGCTTCCCGAATCATGTCAGAAATCTCTTCAGCATCTTTAACATGGTGGAGTGCTTTCTTTGTGCCATCGGGTTCATCCACAACGAAGTAAGTCGGGACTGTAATTTTGTCGCCTGTAATGTCTGGTACATCATCCACAGCTACCTGTTTAGCCTTTTCTTCTACAGATTGAGACTCATCAGCAATTCTATCTCCAGGATTCGCTGTTAAGTTTCTTTCCTTGACATTAGGTTCTTCGCGTAAATGTGTATCTTCACTTACTGGTTGACGAATTTGATTTTCTTGATTTTTATCAGTCATGGCTTTTCAGGTATTAAAAAATCTAGCTTTGCTAATAACACTCTAAAAAATCAAAGATACAAAAAGTTCTTTCTCTGGAGAGACTTTGAGAAGAACACGTCTTAGGTTAGATATTTACTCAGATAAATTTACTTCTTTAGTTGAAATGGCGTGTATTTTCCCCCTAATGCTTCTACAATGCTACGGGTATTCGCCTCCATCATTTTGATGTAAGAATCTCCATTACTTCCTTTTGCACCAATTGAATCAGAGTAGAGTTGATTTGGTGCTAATTTCACTCCTGCTTCTTGAGCAACAGTTTTGATTAAAGCTGGGTTAATTGTAGTTTCAGAAAAAATTGCGGGAACGCCGATCTTTTTAATGGACTCAACTAATCTCTGGACTGTTTGAGCGCTTGGTTGTTCTTCGGTACTAATGCCAATTAAAGTACCTGCGATCGCAATCCCATAAGCGCGTCCATAATATTGGAAGGCATCATGGGTTGTCACCAGTTTCCGCTTATCTGCGGGGATAGTTTGAATTTGTTGATTAATCCAGCTATGTAACTGTTTTAATTCATTCGTAAGTTGCGATGCCTTTTGAGTAAATTTGTCTTTATCTTCAGGTGATAACTCAATCAACGCATCTCGGATTGCATTCGTCATTGCGATCGCATTTTCTGCACTACCCCAAACGTGCGGATCTGGCACTATTTCGCCTTTGCCTTTATCCAACTGCAAGGATTTGACAGCTTCCCCCACTGGTATCTTCCGCGCTTTACCACCAGAAGCATTCATTAATTTAATCAGTCCTGGTTCCAGGTTGTAGCCGTTATACAAAATTAAGTTAGCTTCTTCCAAAACCCTGCTGTCTGCTGGTACTGGTTCGTAGACATGAGGATCAGTACCCGGTTTGAGGATTCCACTTAGTTGAATTTCGTCTCCTGCAACCTCTTGTGCTAAATCAGCAATGACAGTGCTAGTTGCAACAACTCGCGGTTTATCTCCCTTGGCAGTGTTGGGGTTAGAGTCTTTCTGTGTACAACTTAATAAAGCCAAAGGTATAAGCATTCCCAAACAAAGCCGGAAAAGAATTTTTCCCTTCATCCTGCTAATTATTCCCTCGCCGTAAGGATTAGTGCCGTCTATCTCTGGTATTAGTTTCATTTATCTTGGATATTACATCTAATTATAGATTTTTTCATATTTCTCTCATTTTTATAGTAAGCTCAAGAAATAAATATTGAAACCCGATTATGAAAAATGTCTCTTTTCCGGCAAAATTTCGTCTATCGCAGACAAAAACAAAGGAAGTACCTGCAAAAACTATCAAATTTGATATGAGTTCCACAGCAGCAATTAGTATTGCCCATTTAGGCGTATATTACCGGACACAAGAAGCCTTAAGAGACGTTAGCTGTATCGTCAAACCAGGAAAACTGACGGGTATTTTTGGCCCCAACGGTGCTGGCAAAAGTACGCTGATGAAAGCAATGTTAGGCTTGGTTCCTGTCAGTAGTGGTACGGTGCTATGCCAAGGCAAACCTTTAATGCAACAATTAGAGAGAGTTGCCTATGTACCACAACGTAGCCAAATTGATTGGACTTATCCCGCCACAGTCTGGGATGTAGTCATGATGGGACGGGTAAAGAAAACAGGCTGGTTGCGTAGCTTCTCAGCAGTTAGTCGCCAAGTAGCAAAAAACGCCATAGAAAGAGTTGGAATGAGCGAATATTGCGATCGCCCCATTGGACAATTATCAGGAGGACAACAACAACGGGTATTTTTAGCCCGTGCTTTAACACAGCAAGCAGAAATTTTCTGCTTTGATGAACCTTTGGTAGGTATTGATCAAAAAACCCAGTCGGTGATTTTTGAAGTCTTCCATGAACTGGCTGCCGAAAACAAAATCGTGCTAGTAGTCAACCACGACTTAGGGGAATCAATCGCTCACTTTGATGACTTAATATTACTAAACCGTGAAGTAATCGCCACAGGTTCACGGCAACAAGTACTTATCGAAGAAAATCTGCATCGTGCTTATAGCGGTAAAGTAATGTACTTTTCAGACGCTGCCTAAAATGTTATTGGATATAGGGCATTAGTAAATGACAAATGACAAATGACAAATGACAAATGACAAATGACAAAATATGTTACAAGCATTAATTGAGCCGTTGCAATACGGTTTTATGCAGCGATCGCTCGTGATTGCCATTTTAGTTGGGATGTTGTGTGCAGTTGTAGGCAGCTACCTAATGGTACAGCGCCTAGCCTTGTTGGGTGATGCCATCAGTCACTCAGTTTTACCCGGACTAGCGATCGCTTTTATGGTGGGAGCAAATATATATGTTGGTGCATTCATTGCGGGTGTTTTGAGTACAATGGCGATCGCCTGGATTAGGGTGCGATCGCCAATCAAAGAAGATGCGGCAATGGGCATAGTTTTTTCAGCATTCTTTGCCCTTGGTATCACCCTAATTACTGTTATTCAAAAAGATAATAAAATCGACTTGAATCACTTCCTTTTTGGTAACATTCTCGGCGTTACCATTGATGAAGTGCGGGACACTGCGATCATTGCCACTATTGTTTTAATAGTTGTTCTTTTATTATATAAAGAGCTTTTATTTTACACATTTGATCCTTTAGGCGCTCAAGCTGCGGGTTTGCCCGTTAATAGGCTGAACTTTGGATTGATGGTACTAATAGCTTTGACAATTGTCGCCAGTATGAAAGCTGTGGGTGTAATTTTAGTATTATCGCTTTTAATTACACCAGGAGCCACCGCTTATTTATTAGTTAAGCGTCTCAACCAAGTCATGATTTTGGGTGCAGTAATTGGCGTAATTTCCAGTATTAGTGGGATGTACCTCAGCTATTTTTATAACTTGCCCTCTGGCCCTGCGATCGTTTTAGTAGTATCGGGGTTATTTTTGCTGGCATTATTATTTAGCCCTAAATACGGTATTTTTACAAGTAAACAACTTCAAACCAAAGAATAATTCTCATGCGATCGCGCCGTAGTATATTAGTAGACCTTTCTTGGTATATCAGGTCATGAAAGATAATTATTCTACTAACGGCAAAATTCCACCTAGGATAAAAACGCGCCGGGATTTTTTAACTTATACGCTAGGTGGTACAGTTGCATCAATAGCGATCGCATATCTATTTCCCAAAGTCAGCCAAAGTCGTGAGATCAGCCTAGAAACCCTTTGCTCCCTTTATCCAAAGAATTCGCGTTGTGAAAATTATCTTCCCGGATCTGTAGCACTGGACAAAGACGGCAAGCAAATTGAAACTAATGCACTATTGACAACTGCAAAGTCTGGAATTCCGATTCTCGTAAAAGGCTTGCCAGACAATAGCGTTGATTATCTCATCATTCAAGACGGGCCAAAGATTGCTGAGTACGCTATCAATCCAACTTGTACCCATTTAGGATGTACAGTTGAGTGGGATCTTGAGAAGAATCACTTTATTTGTCCTTGTCATGGATCTCAATATGATTCTCAGGGTCGAGTCGTTCATGGCCCAGCAAAGCGTTCTTTACCACTAATCACTGTAGTAGTCAAGCAAAACCAAGTTCGTTTAGTTGATCATAAACCTGCCGTAGATCCTCGTTAAGCTACCAATATCAAATTAGATTAGACAATACCACCATACTTTTTGAGCAAGTTAGAAATTCTAAAAGACTAACAAAAATTACTGCATAATTTAAATTTGTCGGGTAAGCTGACAACAGCAGTTTTAATCCTCAAAACAATGACCGCAAGTAGTCCCACGATTTTAGCCCTGGACTTTGATGGAGTGATTTGCGACGGACTAATTGAATATTTTGAGGTAGCGTGGCGTACCTACTGTGAAATTTGGTCGCCAAGTAACGACACACCAGCAGATGATTTAGCTTTGAGATTCTATCGCCTACGCCCCGTAATTGAGACGGGTTGGGAAATGCCCGTTTTAATCAAAGCGCTAGTAGATGGAATTCCTGATGAGAAAATTCTTCATGAATGGTTAAGCATCGCCCCACAACTTTTGTTAAATGACAAGCTACAAGCAAGAGAAATTGCTGCGAAACTAGATAACCAACGTGATGAATGGATTACCACGAATTTAGACGGTTGGCTAAGTCTGCATAGATTTTATCCGGGTGTAATAGAAAAAATCAAATTAACCCTTGACAGTGGAGTTAAGCTATACATTGTAACCACTAAAGAAGGACGTTTTGTACAGCAGTTGCTCGAACAAGAAGGAGTTAATTTATCGGCAGCAGCAATTTTTGGGAAAGAAGTCAAGCGCCCCAAATATGAAATTTTGCGAGAATTAAAACAACAAGCAGAAAACAAGCCAGTTAGTCTCTGGTTTGTAGAAGATAGACTCAAGACATTGCAGTTAGTCCAACAGCAAACAGACCTTGAAGATGTAAGACTGTTCCTTGCAGACTGGGGCTATAATACTCAAGCAGAAAGAGAAGCTGCTCAAAATGATTCACAAATTCATTTGTTATCACTGTCTCAGTTTGCCAGAGATTTCCCTGCTTGGCTTTAACTAATTCGTAATGGGCTTTGCCTGCTACTTTAAAGTAATTCGTAATTTGTAAGTGGTCTAAATACCCAACTTACTTTTATTACGAATTACATTAGCAAGTATTAAAGTCTAATTATCAATTACGAATTATTTTAATTTTCTAGCAAATTGGCAACGAAGCGAGATATTTAAAATATATAGATAAATAATAATGAATTACTAAAACTCCAAATTTATCACTCCAAATTTATAATTTATCACTTACCTTTATGCTTGATTTAACAAAACTGGCGCGACAAATGCAGGGCTTAAGTCAGCATCTTACCTTAGAAGCTGCTGCCAGTCGCCAGCGTTTAGAATTGGCACAACAACATCTAAAAAATGCTTATGAGTCTCAACAAGATTTAATTGATCGCCAGGAAAAATGGCGCGATCGCATTCTCTTTGCTAATGCTACCCCAATTGAGCCGCTAGAAACCTGCATCGATATCTCAGTTCCCCCAAAAATTCATACTGTAATTGCTACCGATGGTTCCCAAATTGCCCCCAACCATCACGAAATTGCTTACTGTTATTTACTCAATATTGGCAGAGTCGTCTTACACTACGGACAAAACCGCCATCCGCTACTCGATAGTTTGCCAGAAGTATTTTACCGCCCAGAAGACTTATATATGTCTCGGCAGTGGGGAATTAGAACCGAGGAATGGATGAGTTTCCGCCGCACTGCATCAGAAACAACGGTTTTAGCAGAACTTGCATGTGCAGCTAAAGGGGAAGCACCAGCATTAGCGATGGTAGATGGTTCGTTAATTTACTGGTTTTTAGAACAATTACCGATGGACGCACGCGATCGCATTTTACCCCCCATCCTGGAAGCTTGGCAGCAAATGCGTGATGCTCAAATTCCCCTGATGGGTTATCTTAGCGCCTCTCGCAGCATCGAAACAATGAACTTTTTACGATTGTTGGCTTGTCCTCATCCAGTGCCAGACTGTAAAAGTCATTGTCCAAATCAGCTAGAAAAAGTACCTTGTAAAATCTTTGAACAGTTGCGAGATACTTCTGTTTGGGCAACCAGACTCAAACCAGGACAACGCAGTACCCTTTGGCGGAGTAATTCCCCGATTCTCGAACTCTACGGCGATCAAACCATTTATTTTTGCTATGTTCACGTTGGCACCGAAATCGCCCGAATTGAAGTTCCGGCATGGGTAGCGGAGAATGCAACCATGTTAGATCAAGCACTAGGGCTGATGTTAGCACAAGTGCAAAAAGGATATGGCTATCCAGTTGCGATCGCTGAAGCGCATAATCAAGCAGTGGTCAAAGGTGGCGATAGAGCGCGTTTCTTTGCCCTCCTAGAACAACAAATGATTAAAGCTGGTTTAAAAAATGTCGGAACTTCCTATAAAGAAGCTAGAAAGCGTGGGAGTATTGCTTAATAATTCATTCCGTAGAGTTTTGTCTTTGTGAGAGTAACGATACCTCTGGCATTTTTGGTCTAAGGAGTAAGATAAATCACACTTTAAGCAAATTATAGTTTTTTCTTGCTGATTCAAATCCTAACAGGGCTGCTTGCTGCTGAGTAGTAACCTGATTGTTAACCTTTCCGATGAGAATTTTCCGCAGGTTTGGTCAATGTATGTCCCACGTCTTAGGTCTATCTTTGTAGTATGTAAAGAAGCACTTCAACCTAAGATTATGTCTTCATCTAAAAAATCTATCACCTACCCATCCAGCCAGAAAAGCAATCAAGTCGATAACTACCACGGTACTTTAGTCACAGATTATTATCGTTGGTTAGAAGATCCTGACTCTGAAGAAACAAGGGCTTGGATTGAGGCACAAAATCAAATTACCTTTGGCTATTTGAGTGAAATTCCTGCCAGGGAAAAAATTAAACAGCGCCTCACCAAACTTTGGGATTATGAAAAATATGGTATCCCTTTTAAAGAAGGTGAATCTCTAGGAGACGGTTCCAGCGATCGCTACTTTTATTTTAAAAATGATGGACTGCAAAACCAAAGTGTCCTCTACACTCTCAAAAACCTCGAAGATGAACCCAAAGTTTTACTTGATCCCAATCAACTCTCAGAAGATGGCACTGTTGCTCTTTCAGGATTGTCTATTAGCGAGGATGGGAAACTTTTAGCTTATGGTCTATCCATCTCTGGTTCTGATTGGCAAGAGTGGAAAGTACGCGATGTTGAAACTGGTGAAGACCTACAAGACCATCTGAAATGGATTAAATTTTCTGGTGCATCGTGGACACATAATAATCAAGGTTTCTTCTACAGCCGCTACGACGAGCCGAATGAAAAAACTCAATTAGAAGATGTTAACTATTATCAAAAGCTCTACTATCATCAACTAGGCAACCTTCAATCAGAAGATGTACTAATTTATCATCGCCCTGACCAAAAAGAATGGGGTTTTGGTGGTGGTGTGACTGAAGATGGACATTATCTAATAATTTCTATTTGGCTGGGTACTGACTCCAAAAATTTGGTTTTCTTCAAAGATTTAACTAACCCTATTTCTGAAGTCGTAGAATTAATTAACCAATTTGAGGCAGATTACAGCTTTATCGACAATGATAATAGCATCTTTTATTTCCGCACAGATTTAAATGCACCACGCGGAAGAGTTATTGCAATTGACACTCAAAACCCTGCACCAGCAAACTGGCGAGAAATTATTCCTCAATCAGCAGAAACATTAGAAAGTGTAGGCATACTCAATAACCAATTTGTTGCTGATTACCTTAAAGATGCTCATAGCCAAATTAAAATCTTTGACCTCAAAGGCGGATTTATTCGTGATGTAGAATTACCTGGACTAGGTTCAGCCGGAGGTTTTGGAGGAAAGCGTCATGATACCGAAACTTTTTATAGTTACACCAGCTTTACCACACCAGGAACCATCTATCGCTACGATATGATAACTGGTAAAAGTACTGTTTTTCGCCAGCCAGAGGTAGATTTTAATCCTAATGATTATGAGACAAAACAGGTTTTTTATCAGAGCAAAGATGGTACTAGAGTACCCATGTTTATTACGCACAAAAAGGGCATTAAATTAGATGGAAATAACCCCACTTATCTATATGCTTATGGTGGTTTTAATAACTCAATGACACCTGGCTTTTCTGTGAATCTCTTGGTGTGGATGGAGATGGGTGGTGTCTATGCTATGCCCAATATCCGCGGCGGTGGAGAATACGGCGAAGAATGGCATCAAGCAGGAATGAAGGAGAAAAAGCAGAATGTCTTTGATGACTTTATTGGTGCAGCTGAGTGGTTGATTGCTAATAAATATACTAAGACACAGAAGCTAGCGATCGCAGGTGGTAGTAATGGTGGCTTATTGGTAGGTGCTTGCATGACGCAGCGCCCCGATTTGTTTGGTGCAGCAATACCCGCCGTCGGCGTGATGGATATGTTGCGGTTCCACAAATTTACCATCGGTTGGGCTTGGACTTCCGAATATGGTTCAGCAGATAATTCCGAAGAGTTTCCAGCGCTGTATGCTTATTCGCCACTCCACAACATCAAACCAGATACAGCTTACCCAGCAACCTTAATTACCACAGCCGATCATGACGATCGCGTTGTCCCTGCTCATAGTTTCAAATTTGCCGCCGCTTTGCAAGAAGCTCACGCAGGTGATGCGCCAGTCTTAATTAGAATTGAGACTAAGGCAGGACATGGTGCAGGTAAACCCACTGCTAAAATTATCGAGGAAGCCGCAGATAAATGGGCTTTTTTGGTGCGGACTTTGAATGTTGAAGTTTAAGGGTTGATTTATTTGTATAGTGCGTTACACTGCGTTGACGCACTACATTATTTCCATAAGCTCAATTATTTCAGTGCATCTAAATTCAGAACAATTGAGGGAGCATTAGCACGGATCAAGTTACCACCTTTGAATAAAAAGTCGCCAATTACATTTTTTGTCTGTGGCGCATATTCCCAAGGGTCTTGTGCAATCCAAACTATTAGGGATTGAAACGAGCAATACAGACAAATTAAATTGCAGCAGTATTCTCGCAATAAAACAAAATCCCTATTAGGGAGCGAAGCTTTCTTCTAAAAAAAAGCTACAGCGTTCGCCTTAGTTATATCTCACTTCTTTGCCTGTATAACTTGTAAACTACCACCTGCATATAAAATTGGCTTACTAACATCAAACCCAGTCTCAGTTAACAATCCAGCCAAATCAGTTTTTAACAATTGCCAAGCTGTTTCCGTCTCAAACAACAACAAAAACAGTGATATCCCAGGCCAAAATATCGGATTTGTTGGAGCGTGAAAATCCACCAGCGTAAATACCCCTCCTGGCTTCAGCACTCGATAAACTTCATTAATAATTTTTCGTAATTGTTGAGACTGCATTTCATGTAATGCAACGCTGGTATGCACCACATCAAAATGATTATCTACAAATGGCATCTCCTCGGCAAAAGCTTCGACATAAGACGCTTCCGGGACATTTAGCCGCGCCCGTTGCAAAGACTTAGGTGAAGCATCCAATCCTGTTACATTTTGTGAAATTTTTACTAAAACTTGCGTCGTTTGACCACTACCGCAACATAAATCTAAAACCTGAGTATCTGAGTGAATTGTTAAGGCTTGCAAAGCAAGTTGCCGAAAACGGGCTTCACCACCTACACTTAAGGCTGCTAAACGAGAGATGCCATCATAAAGCCACTGATAGCGGTAACTCCAATCCCTTAAAATTGTTGCCATTGCATATTTCCTTGCTATTAAGCTTTATTATTTAATAAAGATATATTGTTAACATTAGTAAAAAATCTGAAAAGATTGGGGGAAAGTAACTGCTATGGGTCGTGTAGGCGTCTTATTACTCAATCTCGGTGGCCCTGATAAGCTAGAAGATGTCGGGCCGTTTTTGTATAACCTATTTTCCGATCCAGAAATTATTCGCCTACCTTTTCGCTGGTTGCAAAAGCCCCTAGCCTGGTTTATTGCCTCGCGGCGAACCAGAACATCTCAAGAAAATTATAAGCAAATCGGTGGTGGTTCTCCACTACGGCGGATCACGGAAGCGCAAGGGGAAGCTTTAAAAGAACAGTTGGGTTATTTAGGGCAAGAAGCCAATATCTACGTCGGAATGCGTTATTGGCATCCCTATACAGAAGAAGCGATCGCACAGATTACCCAAGACAATATAGAACACCTGGTAATATTACCACTATATCCCCAGTTTTCTATCAGTACTAGTGGTTCCAGCTTTCGACTTTTAGATAAACTTTGGCAAGAAGACCCAAAACTTCAGCCCATTGAATACACCGTTATTCCTTCTTGGTACAAACAACCAGGCTATCTCCAAGCAATGGCGGAACTGATAGCCCAAGAACTTGAGCAGTTTCCTAATCCAGACGAGGTTCATATATTCTTCAGCGCTCACGGCGTTCCGAAAAGCTACGTTGAAGAGGCTGGCGACCCTTACCAGCAAGAAATTGAGGAATGTACTGCTCTGATTATGCAGACTCTCAATCGTCCCAATGCCCATACTTTAGCTTACCAAAGTCGCGTCGGCCCAGTAGAATGGCTCCAACCCTATACTGAAGATGCGCTCAAAGAACTGGGCGCACAAGGCGTTAAAGATTTGGTTGTCGTGCCAATCAGTTTTGTCTCAGAGCATATTGAGACACTGCAAGAAATTGATATTGAGTATCGGGAAGTCGCAGAAGAATCAGGAATTCACAATTTCCGCCGCGTTCCTGCTCCTAATACTCATCCAGTATTTATTAATGCACTTGCAGACTTAGTAATTGATGCGCTGAAAAACCCCAGTTTTAAGCTTTCGCAAGCTGCCCAAATGAAAAAAATGGTGAAAATGTACCCCCAAGAGCGTTGGGAATGGGGTCTAACAACTAGTGCTGAAGTCTGGAATGGTCGAATTGCCATGTTGGGCTTTATTGCCTTAATCATTGAGCTAATTACCGGTCACGGCTTCTTGCACATGATTGGGCTTTTGCAATAAAAGTATTGAGGAATTGGGAATTGGGAATTGGGCATTGGGCATTGGCAAGAGCCGAATAACTTAGCGCAGTTACGTCTTTGTCTGTGTATCCCCTACCTTCTATGTTCCCCCATTCCCCATTCCCTATTCCCTATGCCCCATGCCCTTTTCTCCAGTCATACCACTGCTTCGCGCTACGAACTGCAAACCAGAGCAGTATTAAAGCAATTAATCCTCCTTGCCAGGGAGCATCAAAAGCAAAAAGTACTAGAGCAATGCACAAGGTATCTTGAAGAAAGACTGCCCACAAGGGTAAGCCACGTAATCGATAGAACCAACCAACTTGAACTAGCTGAAGCACTAAAGCTAATAAACCTCCAATACAGGCAATCAACCAGTGTGGTGTTGCTGTGGCATTAGCTACTGCTAAACCCATAATTGCCCCCACGATGGGAGACATGAATAATTGAACCAGTTGTAATAATCTTTGTCCCCATAGCTTTTTTGAGGCTAATAATTCAACTAAAGACCAACAACTGAGGCAGCCTAACAATAGTGGTGGAGAAATGTGAGATAAAATTGGAACTTGTGACCATAAGTTACTACCTTGCAATAGTCCAATAATTAGCAAAGGTATGCCTATTCTCATTCCTGCTGCGGCAGAGGCAGAAAGTGTGGCTAGGATTTCAATCATTAAGGCGCTCGTAAGACTAACAAATACTTACTTATTTGTTATGTATACTACCCAGTTATAGGAATAATTCCAGCATCAAACATGCAGCCTTCAGCAATGCAATACTAAATATTTTTGGTATTTTTATATTCTTTTTTAACGCGGGTTTAATGTTTCATACAGCGTATTTCAGGTAAATGAAGACCTAAAAATAAGGGTTTCGGCTATTGTTTATTTTTTGAATCAAAAGTTTGTAGTAAGCGCTTAAACGCTCACTACAAACTAATTAATTCTAAATTCCTAATCGTTGGTAAACTTCTTCTAAATGCTGGAGATGCTGTTGAGGATCGAAACAGACTTCTAGTTCTGCTGGGGACAACTTTTGAGTAACGCGAGGGTCTTTGCTAATTAAGTCCTGGAAATTGCCTCCTGGCTTGTTCCAAGCGGCGTGAGCGCTTTCTTGAACGATCGCATAAGCTTCTTCGCGGCTGCTTCCCTTGTCTATCAAGGCAAGTAGCACTTTTTGGCTGAACACAACGCCACCATAGCAGTTGAGATTTCGTTCCATGTTTTCAGGATAGACCAATAGGTTTTTCACCAAATCGGTTATTTCTGACAACATAAAATGCGTCAAAGTACAAGCATCTGGCAAAATCACCCGTTCTACAGAACTGTGGGAAATATCCCTCTCATGCCAGAGAGCAATGTTTTCCAAGGCTGCACCAGCATGACTTCTCACCAGTCGCGCCATTCCCGTTAGCCGTTCCGAACGGATGGGGTTACGTTTGTGTGGCATGGCTGAGGAGCCTTTTTGACCTTTGGCGAAGAATTCTTCAACTTCCAAAACGTCTGTTTTTTGCAGATTGCGAATTTCTACAGCAAAACGTTCGATGGATGCCGCTACCAAAGCTAATTGCTGCACGTAGTCGGCGTGGCGATCGCGGGAAATAACTTGTGTTGAGGCCGTATCGGGTTTGAGTCCGAGTTTCTGGCAAGTGATCGCTTCTACACGGGGTTCAACATTGGCATAAGTTCCCACTGCACCAGAAATCTTACCCACAGCAATGGTTTGGCGGAGAATTCTCAAGCGTTCTTGGTGTCGCAACACCTCTGCTAACCAGCCAGCCAGCTTGAAACCAAAAGTAATCGGTTCAGCGTGAATACCGTGCGATCGGCCAGCCATCACTGTATGACGATGTTCCCGTGCTTTTTCACGAATTACCTGAATCAAATCTTCCAAACGTTGCAATAATAGATCCAGGCTGGCAACCAATTGCAGTGCTAAAGCTGTATCCAAAACATCCGAACTGGTTAAACCCAGGTGAATGTAGCGTCCGGCATCACCAACATACTCGTTGACATTTGTCAAAAAAGCGATGACATCGTGGCGGACTACAGCCTCAATTTCCAACACCCGCTTGGGGTCAAAATCTGCCTTGGCCTTAATTTCCTCAACCGCCTGAGATGGAATGTAACCTAGTTCAGCTTGAGCCTCACAAACAGCAATCTCGACTTGCAGCCAAGTTTTTAGTTTGTAGGCTTCACTCCACAGATTAGCCATTTCGGGCAAAGTATAACGCTCAATCACAGTTCGGCACAGAATACAACCGTCATATTTTACAGTTTAATTAATGTAGATCAATTTTTAATGCTGCTTTTGGCTCAGGGACGGGATTAGTTTTTGAGTCAAAGGTGATGATGCTAATCCTACCGTCAGCCTCCATATATGCAAACTTTACATCGGCTAAAAACTCTACACCTTGCTGACGTAACTTGCTCATCAACTCATCGTCTGTAATTAACTCTTGTTGCAAATGACGCTGAATCATCCGACCATTTTTTACCAGTAGTAGCGGTGGCTGATTCATAAAACGTTGGAATTGAGGTATTTTGTAGCCTAACCAGTTCAATAAATAACTCCAAAAAATTACAGTTCCTACCAGGATAGCGCCTTCAGTAATCGATGTATAATTACTTGCCATCGCATTTTGGGCAGCTTCAGCAAATAGTACAACTACGAGTAAATCAGTAATTCCTAGTGTTCCTAGCTGTCGGCTAGGAAGGAAACGTAATACCGTGAACAGCGCTAAGTAGACTAGTGAGCCACGGATAATCAACTCAAAGACGCTGATGCTAGGAACAAAGATTGCCTGCCAATCGATAAAAAACCATTTTTCCATTACCACTGATTTTCTTCCTTTTTCATATAGATTTCTGGAAAAAATCCAGTATCACTTTATTTATCTGGGATCTAATTTCATAAAACTGATTTTTATTAGAGGTTAAATTCTTGAATATTTATCAGATTTACAAACATAAAATCTCACGGCTGAGGGATTAAAATCGCGGATTTTTCCTCTTTTGTTTTAATCGTTTGGGCTTCTTGAAAGAATTGAATAAACGATTAATCAGGTTAGAAGATGACTTTTTATTAGTCGACGATTGACTCGTTTTAGCCTTGCCATTATATTCAGTGTTATCAGATAAAGGAATGGCATGTTTTGTTGGGGTTATGCCGCTTCCATACCTTCTAGCATAAACTTGGGTAAATTCAGCACCGAAGAAAAGAATCTGTGCGGCATAGTTAACCCAAGCTAAAATCACTACCAATGAACCAGCAGCACCATAAGCTGAACCAAAACTGCCATTACCTAAATACTGTCCTAATAAAAATCTCCCAATCGAGAACAAAAAGGAGGTGAGCATAGCTCCAATTAAAACATCACTCCAACCAATTTTGACATCTGGTAGGACTTTAAAAATGAGTCCAAACAGAAACGTAGTGATGGCAAAAGATAGAAGGAAATTGAGAATCTGCCAAAGGAAATCTACACCGGGTAGCAAGTTGCTAAAATATGTTACTAATGCTGCTAAAGCCGTACTAATTACCAGAGAAACTAACAGTAAAAAGCCAATACCTATGACCATCGCAAAAGACAAAAAGCGTAGGCGAATCATGTTAGTTACGCCGCGTCCAGGTTTCGGTTTAACTTCCCAAATCGTGTTGAGTGAATCTTGCAACTCAGTAAATAAACCAGTAGCACCCAATAGCAGAACTACAACACTAATAATAGAAGCGATCGCTCCTGTCTGTGGTTTGTTCGCATTCTGAATAGCTGTTTGGATAAATTCTGCCCCATCTGGGCCGACTAAACCTTGAATTTGTCCGACAATTTGACCTCTTGCTGCTTCTTCTCCAAATACTGCCCCTGCGATCGCAATTACAATAATTAATAACGGTGCAATAGAAAAAATCGTGTAATAAGCTAAAGCCGCCGCTAACCGTGAGGCTTTATCCTCACTCCATTCTTTGAATGTCTCTTGGAATAACTTCCAAATTGCCTGCAAATTCATCCAACCAGTCTCCTTCTAAGAGGATATCGCTTACTTCCTGATATATTTGATACTTATTCTCTGGGTGGCGACATCCTCCCAAGGGAGTTTGTAAAGCGTTCTTGAGGAGGAATTTAATAGTTTTATTGCATTCTGTCGATTGTGCGATATTGAATCGCTTCCGCCACATGATTAGTTTTTAGCTCATCGTCTCCCGCTAAATCTGCAATAGTTCGTGCTACTTTGAGAATGCGATCGCTAGCTCTTGCCGATAAACCTAATTTTCTAATAGCTACTTCTAATAAATTGCGGCTAGCATCATCTAGCTTGCACCATTTCTGGAGATGACGACTTTGCATCTGAGCATTGCAACGCAGATTTGCTTCTTCTTGGAAGCGGGTAATGGCGCGATCGCTTGCTTGTTGCACTCGTTGTAGCACTGATGTTGATGTTTCTCCCGTAGGTTGTTGGGTAATTTCTTCTGGTTTCAAGCGATTTACCGCAACTTGTAAATCAATCCGATCCATCAACGGACCAGAAAGTTTTGCCCAATATTGCTCGCGTTGGCGAGGAGAACAAGTACATTGTTGGATGGTATCGCCATAGTAACCGCAAGGACAGGGATTGGTACTCGCCACCAAAGTAAACTGCGCCGGAAACATTACCGATAGTCTGGTACGAGAAATTGTAACGTAGCCATCTTCTAAAGGCTGACGGAGAAATTCCAGCACATCACGTTTAAACTCAGTTAATTCGTCAAGGAACAGGACACCTCTGTGAGATAATGAGATTTCGCCAGGACGAGGGAAGCTACCGCCACCAACAAGAGAAGGCCCGGATGCTGAGTGGTGGGGACTGCGAAAAGGGCGATCGCGTACCAACGAACCGCGATTTTTCAATAAACCAGCCACTGAATGAATGCGAGTTACTTCCAAAGATTCAGCAAAACTCAGGGGCGGTAAAATTCCTGGTAAGCGCCGTGCTAACATGGTTTTCCCACTACCAGGCGGCCCGACAAAGATTAAATTATGTCCACCAGCAGCAGCAATTTCTAAAGCTCGACGCGCATGAGCTTGTCCTTTCACATCATGTAAATCTGCACTAGGGTAAGATACTGTTGCTGTGTTTACTGTACTATCCATTTGCACAGGTTTGTAACGCCCTGGATTATTTAAAAGATCCACCACATCAGACAAATGTTTGCAGCCGTAAACAGCCAAGCCTTGAACCACTGCGGCTTCTTGAGCATTATCAGCAGGGATAACTAAACCTGCAATCCCCATTTTTTGGGCTGCTGCTGCGATCGGTAAAACACCAGCCACCGGACGCAAGCTGCCATCTAGAGACACTTCACCTAAGAATAGATAATCCCCCAACAAATCAGCGCTAACTTGCTCAGAAGCCGCCAAAATTCCCACGCTAATAGGCAAATCAAAACAGGGGCCTTCTTTGCGTAAATCTGCCGGAGTTAAATTGATCACAATTTTCCGCATAGGAAAGGCGAAACCTGCATTTTTCAGCGTTGCTTTAACTCTTTCTCTCGATTCTTGAATCGCTGAATCTGGCAGTCCCAAGACAACAATTCCCGGTAATCCCCCTGAGACATCGACTTCTACGCCTACTTTGACGGCATCGATGCCCACAATTGATGCACTCCAGACTCTGGCAAGCATTTCTTATATAACAGTAAACCTTTCAAATCTCTAGCAGATACGTGAGTCGATTGGCATTAGTGAAACTACATAGACTATTTTACCAACCCAGTATAGTCATACCATTTCTTTTTCGACTGCACTATTTTAGCTGTGCCACGCCACTAAAGTAATTTTATTTTTACACTTTCTAAATAACCTTTAATACCCTAGTTACTAAGTGTAAAAATCATAACTAATTATCCGACCTTAATATCATGAATTAATGATTATGAATTATATAGAAGCAATTGCTTTTTTATCCAGAGCGCTATGTATGTATAAATCATTGCTAGCACAATAAAAACTGCAATCATAATCTCTTACTATTTGTATAAAAATATAATCAATTGATGTGATAAAAGTATATTCTCCATATTCTACCTTGTGCTTTTTTACCATACATTTTATTTTCAATTTGCCAATAAATCTGTTTTTCATATCTATTGACATGGGATACCTTAGTGATTACTATGTCAATCAATCCGGATTTCATTAACTTCTTGAGAAAATCTCTGTAAATAAATCCAACACTATCCTTACAGCACTACATGAAACTACGCTGGTTATTACTCAGCCTTACAAGTATTTTTTTATTTTCGTCTCCAGTAAAAGCGAATCCCAACAGCAATCAAGTTGGCAACGTAAATGACTGGAGTGTAAATCAATCTGATTTACAATTACCAAAACTTAAATTTATTCCTCCGGTTCCTCTAGGCGATCCTGGCAACCCAATAAATAGTTCTAAATTTACTGGTGTAGTTCCTTTAGGACGCGAGATATCAGAACTAAAAACTCCTATTAAAGCATTAATGGCTCGCTATAGATTCCTCACTCCCGGAATCTTTTTTATGGACTTAAAAACAGGTGATTATTTTAGTTTTAATGGTGGTAAAGCATTTTCTGCTGCTAGCACAATTAAGTATCCGATTTTGATTGCATTGTTTCAAGAAGTCGATGCAGGGAGAATCAAACTTGGTGAAACTTTGGTGATGCGACGTAAACATGTCACTGGCGGTTCTGGAAATTTGCAGTATCAACGAGTGGGAACTAAGCTGAGTCTCTTGCAAACTGCAACCAAGATGATGACTATTAGCGATAACACCGCTACAAATATGATTATCGATCGTTTAGGTGGTGTATCTAAATTAAATCAAAAGTTTCGCCGTTGGGGATTGCAAAGTACTGTGATTCACAATATGTTAGGAGATTTTAAAGGAACTAATAAAACTAGTGCCAAAGACTTGGTAAGACTGTCAGCTTTGGTTACAAATAATCAGTTAATTTCTGATAGAAGCCAATCCCAAGTTTTAGGTATTATGATTCGTTGTCAAAATAGAAAATTGCTCCCATCTGGCTTAGGTTCTGGTGCAAATATTGCTCATAAAACAGGTACTCTGCGATTTATACTTGGTGATGCAGGTATTATTGAAACACCATCAGGTAAGCGTTATTTAGCAGGAATTTTTGTGCGTAGACCAAATAATGACATTAGAGCTAGAGATTTTATTCGTCAAGTTTCGCGGGTGATGTATGGATACTTCGAGCAGCCAAAAGTCAGTAATCTACCTTAATTATTTATCGAACAGAATTCAGGAGTCAGGAGTCAAAATAGGCTAAACGCCCCGCTACCGCTAACAGAATGAATTCTGAACGAAAAAGTGGATGAATAATTGGGTTTAAGACCCCCACCAAATTTTCAATTTGGTGGTCTTCTCTACGAGACGCAAGCGCGAACAATCAGTCGCAGGTCTGAATCACCAATGATTGATTCTGACTCCTGTTAGCGGTAGTGCGGCGTTTAGCCCATTCTGACTTCTGAATTCTTTTTCAATTTGAATTCTAATTTTTACTTTAGTTTTAGACTTACACGAAGAGATATCTCAACCCCATTAAGGGGATTTTTAGCTAACTGTAATTCTGAAAGCTGGCAATATTCAAAAATACGATAGCGAATAGCCCGTCTTAGACATCGCTTTTCTAACTGCCAAGGTATTATGTAGTCGGATACCGTGCAGCATAAAGCTTGAGGTTTTGTATGAAAGTAGCAGTCTTCAGTACAAAAGTCTACGATCGACAGTTTTTGTCAACTGTAAATTCTCCCACACAACACGAATTAGCATTTTTTGAACCCCGTTTAAATCGGGATACTGCTATCCTCGCCGCCGGATTTCCGGCGGTTTGCGTATTTGTACACGATCAGGTTGATGCCCCAACTTTAAAACTTCTCGCCTCACGGGGTACTAAGCTGGTTGTCCTTCGGTGTGCTGGGTTTAACAATGTAGACTTACAAGCCGCAGCAGATTTAGGAATTACTGTTGTGCGTGTTCCCGCTTACTCACCTTATGGAGTAGCAGAACATGCCGTAGGATTGATTTTAAGTCTGAATCGCAAAATTCATCGGGCTTATAACCGTGTCCGAGAAGGCAATTTTTCCCTAGATGGACTGTTGGGATTTAATTTACATGAGCGCACAGTGGGGATTGTCGGCACTGGCAAAATCGGTTTGATTTTAGGACAGATTATGAAGGGGTTTGGCTGTAACCTACTCGCCTATGATGTTTATCGCAATCCAGAATTGGAGGCGCTAGGTGGAAAGTATGTAGAACTACCTGAGCTATTTGCCAACTCTGATATTATTTCCCTACATTGCCCTCTGACTCCTGAAACGCATCACTTGATTAACGCTGAGGCTATAGAACAGATTAAGCCAGGCGTAATGCTAATTAATACTAGCCGGGGAGCGCTGATTGATACCCAAGCAGTGATTGAGGGATTGAAGTCTGGTAAGATTGGCTATCTCGGTGTGGATGTCTACGAACAAGAATCGGAATTGTTTTTTGAGGATTTATCTGGCGAAATTATTCAAGATGATATTTTTCAACGTCTGACAACGTTTCCCAATGTACTAATTACCGGACATCAAGCCTTTTTTACAGCAGAAGCTCTCCACAATATTGCAGAAACAACTTTTGCTAATATTGCTGATGTTGAAAATGGTCGTCCTTGCACCAATGAAATTCGCACTCAACCGTCTGCTTAGGTAAGGATTGGCGCGCTAATCTGTATTTTCATTCTGAACGATAGGCAACGCGGAGACTTTGAACTAAAATCACTAGTCAATCCTCATCATCAGGCAAATTTTCCATTTCCTCAGCAATTAGCGTTTGAAAATCTTCGTCACAATGACTATGTAGATGAACCGCAGCAGCTAAGAGTTCTGCGAGAATTTCAGCTTTTTGGTTAGTAGTTAAACTAGTTAACTGTAACTGGTTAACTAATGCTTGTACTTTCAGGCACTCTGCACCTAATTCAGCAATCAAGGTATTAAGGGTTGAATTCGTGACTGCAAGAGGGCGATCGCTAATCTGCATATTTATTGTCCCAATCTTTTACGCGCTTGTTGCATTGCCTTGTCAAAAGCACGAATCTCTTTTTCCCAATGCTTAATTAAACCTTCGTCAGGAAAACTCTTCTCTGATTCCAGTCTAATCTTTTCTTGATGTTCAGTAATTCTTTGAGTTAAAGATTTAATTGCCTTTTGATGGTGCTTCTTACTCATTACTCCGAACGATAGGCAACGCGGAGACTTTGGACTAAAATCACCAGAGATGCGATCGCCATCAACCCGCCCCAAAACCAGTAAGGTAAAAACAAATATCGCTGCATTTGCGCCGTATCAGAGAGTCCAAGGGGGCCAGCAGAACTACTAAATAGATAATCGAGTTGATGGTACGTACTTACACAAGCTTGTACACCCAGAAATTGAATGGCAAACCCCTGTGCCCAGCGAGGTGCTTTCAGGGCGATACCCAAGATTATTAAACCCAATAAGGGAATTGCCACCAATCCAAACCAGGAACGTATCCAAATTAATGTGGAAAGTAGCAAAAAACTCCCTAATATTTTTAAACTTAGGGAAGCTGCTTTAAAACTACGGGAAGCCAGAATCAAAGCTGCACCCGCAAGAGGCGGCCCCATTGGCCCGGCAGCTGCGACCATTGCCGGGCCAATTGGCCCCAATGATGACCGGATGCCATAAGTTGCAACACCGGAACCATTGCTAAAAATCTGTAATTTTTGAAACTGTCCCCCTAATAGGAGTGCCATTAAGCCGTGACCCATTTCATGGAACCAGGTTGCCAGAATTGTAAATGGGTATAAGATATAATCACCTCCTGGTACTTGCCACAGTAAAGCAGTTGCGATCGCTGCTGCAATTAGCCAGGTTAGCCCCATACGCTCAACAACTGGCGGAGCTTCTTGGGTGAGCAAGGGTTCAAAATTTTTACTTGGTTCCCTCATAGGTCACTCTATTTTGGATTTTAGATTTTCTGGAAAATTCAAAATTTAAAATTGGCAGTGTATTTTATCTATCCTAGTGTAATTATTGAGGTAGTGGAGTTGCTGGACAATGCAACAATTCGCACATCGAAGCGACGGCTATAAACTATGGCGCTACTAAAAACAACATAGTTATCCGTCGCTCGTCTAATGCGGTGCATTTGTTTCTCCTCCAAAAAGCAGGCCGGAGGATGGCAGAAAATGCTTAGACTGATGTCACAGTTGATGGAAAATCAGTTAAGCAAGTTGAAACAAAAATGTCATTAAATCTCCTTTACCCAAACTGATGCGATCGCCTGGTCGCAATCGATGACGATTCCCTGGTAAAAGGGGCAAGTTATTAATGTAAGTGCCATTAGAACTTCCCACATCTTCTACATAGTGAGCGTCTCCCTCAACACGAATATCTGCATGAATCCGCGAGACAACTTCTGAATTTGGAAATCCTGAAACGTCTATATCTGGAGGAATCCGGTCATTGGGCTTGCCGATATGAATCACAGAGAGATTTTGCGGCAATTCAATTAGTCGATCGGTTTGAACGTGGATTAACCGCGCTATAACCTGCTGCAATTGCGTTCTGGCAACGGTTGCAGTTGGTGCTGGTGCAGCTGGAGGAGGTAGTTCCGCTTCAGAGGGTGGCGATGGTTCCAACGGTGGTGGAGTAGGAATACTTTGTCCAGAAACTATGGGTACTGCGACGCTTGGCTCTGCTTCTGGGGGGCTGTTTTCTATAACAGCTGCCTCTGGGGGAGCTACTGGGGGAGCTGCTACCTCTGTTGCTGGTAAAGATGAACTGGGAGGATGAGAGTTAGTAGAACCGCTCATTCCCAAAGCATCTGGTTGTAAAAGTTCTAACAGAGGATCGGGTGGAACTAACGGTGGTACTTCCACAGGAACATCGGGAGTAACTGTTGTAGCTACCGAACTATGAACATGTGGAACTCCTGCGGAGTGAAGGTTACAGCCACACTGTCCACAGAATGCAGCATCTGCCTGCACACTTGCCCCACAACTAGGACAGTTAGTAGTCGCGGGCAACGGTGTATAGCAAGCTTCGCATTGGACAGCACCATCAGGGTTGGGATGATTGCAATTAGGGCAGACGATCATCGATATTTAGCCTTTGTTCAAGATCATCATAAATATAGGTAGGACTGGCAAGCAGAGGGCGGCCCTAGCTTTAGATTCTAGCAATTACTGCCGATTTGATACGGGAAAGGGAGAAGGGGACAGAGGGAAGGGG
>NZ_JAAGOG010000473.1:0-764 GCF_010747425.1 Nostoc sp. UIC 10630 | reverse complement strand
ATCGCCGCCGCTTTGAAGAACAGTTACGGGTGATGCTGGCTAATTTTACGGTACGCAAACAATATTTAAAGGTGAACTTAGAGCGTTTCTTGTGCCGTCCTGAAGGTGGGGGATTAGCAGCACTGCGAATCAAACAGCAGGGGGTAGACTGGTTACGCACTTCCCAACTGGCGGTGTTGATGTTTGGTCACAGGAACACGACAGCACTTTATTTTGACCGGGGGCAACTGAAGCTGGGGGATAGCCCACTGTTGGGCTTTGCCAATATGTTGGATATCGTGCTGGATATGACTAGCGGTTTAGACCGAGAGCGTTTATCTTCGGCAATATTTGATGCACGCTACGCGGTTATTGATCAGGTCTATAGTCAGCAGCTTGGTTATACGAAACGCCCTAATTGGATAACTTTTGACCAAATACAAGCCCTAGCAAGTGCTAAAGACCCCAGTTTAAGAAAAAAAGAAATTTCTCATATTGTTGATGCTCTTAATGTAGCAACGGCCCAATATTGGGATAAGCTATTGCGGTGGATGGACAAAATATTACCCAGACCGTTGAACGAGGTAATCATCGGTGGGGGCGCTGCTTACCATGTAGAAATTGAGTTGGAGATGTATTTCAATTGTGCATGGCAACTCAAGAAAACATCTAATTACAGAGAGGTTTACGAAAGAACTGGTGAATACATCCCCAAAGACGACAAATTGCCAATGATACCGATGGTTTGGGGTAGTGGTTTTATAACTCAGGTGCAAGAAACTTTT
>NZ_JAAGOG010000389.1:0-2707 GCF_010747425.1 Nostoc sp. UIC 10630 | reverse complement strand
GATACAGCCGCCGGCTGGCGTAATCATCGCCATGATGGGGGAGTCGTCATCGACGTTGCCCAAAATGAAATCATCGCCACAGGTTTATCCATGCCCCATTCTCCCCGTTGGTATCAGGGGAAATTATGGTTACTTAATTCTGGCACAGGGGAATTAGGCTACATCGAAGAGCGTCAATTCCATCCCATCACCTTCTGCCCTGGATTTGTGCGTGGATTAGCCTTTTGGCAAAACTTCGCCTTTGTGGGACTATCTCAACTACGTTCCCAGAGTTTTACCGGATTAACCCTAGAAAACCGCTTAAGTTCCCAAGGAAATCGCCCCCAGTGTGGCTTAATGGTAATTGACTTGCAGACAGGCACAGCCCTGCACTGGCTATATTTTCAGGGAGTAATTGAAGAACTATTTGATGTTGTAGTTCTACCTGGGGTGCTACAACCCCAAGCAATTGGTTTACAGTCAGACGAAATTCAGCGCCTAGTCACATTTCCCAACAGTGGCGGCATTGTCACCACCAAACCCACCGCCAAACGTCCCAGTTTAGGAACAGTCCCCCCGGTTGCTGGTTTACCCACACAACAAATTACCCCCCTTAATTCTCCCGAAGATTGGAGAGGGTTAGGGTGGGGTAATCTCAGGATTAGTAGTGAGGCAGCCTTATCAAGAGGGGAGCAAATCCATTACCAACGGGTGTATCACCTCAACAGCAGCAATGCCCTCGACTACAATCACCTCACCTATCCCAGCCTGCAAAAACGCTGGCAAACTCAACCACCCCAATGCGAATTAACTGGGCTTTCTGCTTCCCTAGACGGTGCAATAGTTGGCTTTGCCATCAGCGAACGTTTAAACCCCCAACAAGCCGAAATCATTTCCCTATTCGTCTTACCCGAATACCGTAATCAAGGAATTGGCACAAAGTTAGTCGCCTATTTAGAACGAGAATTAGCCCAACAGGGATGTGTTGAAATCATCCTCAGTTATTCAACCAGTACACTTACCAATCTAGCTTTAGAACCGCTACTTTCTAAACTACATTGGCAACCACCCCAAATTAACTTGCTGCTTGGCAAAACCGCCACAGAAAAAATTGCCCAAGCCCCTTGGTTAAACAAGTATTCCCTACCTCCAGCCTTTGAGGTGTTTCCTTGGTTAGATGCCGGTTTATCCCTGCCGCCTAATGTCGAGGCACACCGCTTAGAACCCCTAAATAGCTTGGGATTGCGCTATCAGGGGGAGGTTATTGGTTGGGTGTTAACCCATCGGGTGGCACCTGACACAATTCGCTACACCACTTTTTCAATTGCACAAGCATTTGAGAAGCGGGGGCAAGGGGTTTGGCTGTTAGCAGAAGCGATTCGTCGTCAAGTTGACAGTGGTGTTCCCTACCTAACGGGTTCGGTTTCTTACCGTTATCCGCGTTTGTTGAAGTTTGTCGAACGACACCTGACTCCCTATTTAACTGGGGTGGGGGAAGTGCGGCAAACGAGTAAGTTGATTAACCCTACACTTGAATCAAGAGAAAACTAACATGGCTGACCCGAATTTTAAAGCCCCAATTACCAACCCCTTCGGACTGACGGGTGTAACACTTTCTTCTAAACCCACCTTAGCCGATATCGATGGCGATGGAGACTTGGATGCTTTTGTGGGGAATTTTAGCGGCAATACCGCGTTCTACCGCAACACTGGAACTACTGCTGCTCCCAGCTTCACTTTTGAAGCCAACAATCCCTTCGGACTGACGAATGTAGGGAACGTTGCTGACCCCACCTTTGCCGATATCGATGGCGATGGGGACTTGGATGCTTTTGTGGGTAGTGGTGATGGCAATACCCGGTTCTACCGCAACACTGGAACTACGGCTGCTCCCAGCTTCACCTTTGAAGCCAACAATCCCTTCGGACTGACGAATGTGGGAGCTTCTGCTAAACCCACCTTTGCCGATATCGATAACGATGGGGACTTGGATATTTTTGTGGGTAGTCAGAACAACGGTATCAGCTTCTACCGCAACACTGGAACTACGGCTGCTCCCAGTTTCACCCTTGAAGCCACCAACCCCTTCGGACTGGCGAATGAGTTTGCGGGTTCACCCGCCTTTGCCGATATCGATGGCGATGGGGACTTGGATGCTTTTGTGGGTAGTGTTTTTAACGATATCAGCTTCTACCGCAACACTGGAAATGCCGGGACTCCCATCTTCACCTTTGAAGCCACCAACCCCTTCGGACTGACGAGTGTGGGTTTAATTTCTTCACCCACCTTTGCCGATATCGATGGTGATGGGGACGTGGATGCTTTTGTGGGTAATCAGCAGGGCAATACCGTGTTCTTCGAGAATAACAATGCGCCCACAGGTTCACCCACAGCCACGTTAAGCAACACCGCCGAAGATACAGCCATCACAATTACTGCGGCTGACTTATTAACAGGGTTCAGCGATCTCGATGGTGATACCCTTTCAGTTGCTAACTTAACTGCGACTAACGGTGCATTGGTGGACAACTTGGATGGGACTTATACTTTCACTCCAACTGCCAACTTTAACGGCGCAGTTAATCTCACCTACGATGTTACTGATGGCACAGCAACCTTAACTGGACAAACTCAGACTTTTTCTGTAACCTCAGTTAACGATGCGCCAACAGGTTCACCCACTGCGACGTTAAGCAACACACCAGAAGATACAGCCATTAATATTACT
>NZ_JAAGOG010000112.1:0-27367 GCF_010747425.1 Nostoc sp. UIC 10630 | reverse complement strand
CCCCTTATCCCCAGAGGGGACCCCACCTTCCCCTTTTCCCCTTAACCGACAAGTATTGAATACCGATAAAAAACACTTAGGAAGAATGTGAACGATCGCACCCTCTGCGATGACATTGGTTCTAAGAGCAATTAGAATGTTCCCTTCCCTGCGGGACGCTACGCGAACGACTTCACTCAGGAAACATTTTCTTTAGGGAACGTTTTGCTTAAGGAAATCAATTACTGCTACTGCGATTGTACTGATTAAAACAGGCGATCGCTTTTAAAAGTCAAACAATGCACTGATTAAAACACGCGTAGGCGCTGCCCAATCCAGGCATCGCTTCCGCTCCCTTACACAAGAACGCTCCCTGAGCGAAGTCGTTCGCATAGCGTCCCGCAGGGAAGGGAGCAGCTTCCGCCAAGACGTATCCGTGTTTCGTGCAGCCTGTAGCAGCTTCCGTCTTAAGAGTAGCAGCTTCCGCCAAAACGTATCCGTGTTACGCGCAGCCTGTAGCAGCTTCCGTCTTCCCTGTAAGAACTTCTGCCAAGACGTATCCGTGTTACGCGCAGTCTGTAGCAGCTTCTGCCTTGACGTTATGAGAAACAGACTTGTATTACAGCATTTTCCCTTAAATAAAATACGCTTTTAAGGCACAGTACTGCTATGCCTCAACAATAAATATGGTTTTGATTGGTAAAAAATGTTGTAACGTACTTAAATTTTAGGCTTTTTCAGAAAAATCAACAATTTCACGTATGACAACTTCTTCAACAATTGTCCACTATAGAGTTATCAGTAATCTAGAAAATGCGTATTAATTATGGCAAGGGCAAAACGCAACTCACGTACTCTTGGCAAAGCTGAAGTACGTTTAGCAAGCATTAAATCTATTAGTCCAACTCTCGATGTCGGAGAAAAGTTAACAGTCAAAGATTATACTGAAAAAATCGAAAGCCTCCGAAAATCTCTAGAAGCATACAATACCACCCTCTCTACTATTGATGTCTTACTAACCCAGATCGTTGAAAATGAACAAGATTTGGCAGACTATTCTGAAAAGATTTTGCGTGGTATTGCTTATAAATATGGTAACGATAGCCATGAATATCAGATGGCTGGCGGTGTTCGGAAAAGCGAGCGCAAGCGTGCTGTACGTCAAAGCGTGGTTTTGTCGAAGTAAATAGGCACTGCGATCGCATCCCTCGCAAATTCAGGCTATTGATTCAGCTTTGTACTTGGAATGTGATCGCCACTAAATATTGGAGCAAATATTCCCAAATCCTCACAGGGAAGTCATTTGCAAAATTGTACAACTTTTTTATTTGTTTCTGGATGGTAGCATGATGAAATTGTAGAACTTTATTTTTTAAAAACTTCTCAGTAGCTAACGATATAATAGTGCTTGTAGACGCGCAAATTGTACAAGTTTTTTAGTTGTTTACACCAACCACTTTTAAAACATCCTCTTAGTGGTTTAAAAACTATTTTTAATTAGGAATACACAAAGACACAAACAAAAGAATACATAATTAAAGTTCATCTGTGGTTTTTTGCCTTAAGTCTCATGAATCGTCAGCTAGCTATTGAAGAACCGATATTTTCCCATCTACCAGTGTTACCGCAAGAAGTAATTGCAGGTCTAGCGGTATCTCCCGGAGGTCATTATCTTGATACGACGGTAGGCGGTGGAGGTCACAGCCGTTTAATTTTAGCAGCCGCACCAGATGTAAAATTAACGGCAATTGACCAAGATGAGGATGCTTTAGCAGCAGCGAGGAAAGAATTGGCAGAGTTTGGCGATCGCGTACAATTTATTTACAGCAACTTTGCTGACTATGAGTTTCCCCCCAATACTTTCGATGGTATCTTAGCCGATTTGGGGGTAAGTTCTTACCATTTAGACCAAGCAGAACGGGGTTTTAGCTTTCGCCAAGCCGCGAATTTGGATATGCGAATGGATCGAGGGCGATCGCTAACTGCTGCTGATGTGATCAATAATTGGGATGAAGCAGAATTAGCAGATATTTTCTTTAAGTACGGTGAAGAGAGATTATCGCGGCGCATTGCTCGTCGTATTGTAGAACGCCGGCCGTTGCACACGACTACAGAATTGGCTGATGCGATCGCTTCTTCAGTGCCTCCGAAATACCGTTATGGGAGAATTCACCCCGCTACCCGGGTTTTTCAAGCTCTGCGAATTGTCGTCAACGATGAGTTAAAATCCCTAGAAACCTTTTTGGATAAAGCACCAAATGCCCTTGTCCCTGGCGGCAGAATTGCGATTATCAGTTTTCATAGTCTGGAAGACCGCCCGGTGAAGCATGGTTTAAGAAATTCACCTTTATTAAAAGTCTTGACAAAAAAACCAATTATTGCACAAGAAGAGGAAATTAGTAAGAATCCGCGATCGCGATCGGCCAAACTCAGGATAGCCGAAAGAGTTCTGAATATTGAGTAAGGGAATGAGGAGATAAAGAAACAGTGAGCAGAAGAGACAGAGGTAGTTTTTCATTCTCTCCAACGCCCAATGCCCAATTCCCTAAAACAACAATCTGCTAATCTAGCGTTGTTGAAGAGTTAAAAAATAATAAATGGAAATTAGTAATCTGTTTACAGCAGGTGGCGTAGTTATGTGGCCTCTGCTGGCATTCTCTTTGTTAGGTGTGGCGCTGATTATCGAGCGGATCATCTTTTGGGTAAGAATAAATAATCGGCAAAATAAGGTAGTGCGAGAGGTGCTACAGCTTTATCGCCTTGATAATGTAGTTAGTGCTTTAGATAAATTGCAGAAAAATGCTGATTTACCCATTGCTCGAATTTTTTTAGCAGCTTTAGAATTAGAAGAGCCGACACCAGAGGAATTTCGTTTGGCATTAGAAAGTGAAGCACAAGCCGAAATTCCCTTACTTAAGCGATCGCAAAATATTTTTGAGACAATTATTGGTCTTGCGCCGTTGTTGGGACTTCTCGGCACTGTCTTAGGATTAATTAACTCCTTTGCCTCTCTAAATATTGGAGATGTGGGAGGTACTAAAACAACAGGTGTAACATCTGGAATTAGTGAAGCTTTAGTATCCACAGCATCAGGATTAGTAGTAGCAATCTTTACACTATTATTTGCTAATACCTTCCGGGGACTCTATCAGCGTCAGATAGCTTGGATTCAAGAATATGGTGGACAGTTAGAATTACTCTACCGCCGTCGCTACGAAAGAGGCGATAAATCCTATGCGCCTACCAGATGAAGCGGAACTGAATAATTGTAAATTAGTAATCGCTAATATTAGTTCACTATTTATTACCGATTTTGATCTGCAATTTTTGACTCTAATAGTGTTCTAAAATAACAAATAGCTTTTTTCGCTACACTTTTCGAGGAAATATTCCATGACTATTTGGGTAAATGAGCAAATTGATCCGTCTGGGATGATTCATGCCTGTATTGCCACTTGTAATGAATCTCAAGCTAAAGAGTGTCATGATTCCTTTCAGAATAATTTGACCGAGAAGCAAAAGGCAGCAGGTTGGGTAGCGCAATTGCGGACAGTTGATTCTTGGGATGAAGTGCCGGTAAATTCTTTAAAACTCAATTAATTGGGTGAGATAGAGTTAATTTTTTGGGGTTTTAATCGAACGGATTTCAGGAACGTAGGCGTAGCCCGCCAGATGCATCGCTTGTCTACACTTATGCTAATGCCTACAGCGATCGCAACAAATCCTATGACAACAGGTTAATAAAGGATAAAATTCGGATTAAAATTCTCAAATTATTATCTTATGCTTCTAAAAAAAGTAACATAAGAGAGGAAAATGATGATTTTTCTGAACTTTTAAGAGCTATCATCTATACCGTAGATTAAATTAAAAAATTTGCATAAGCCGAATCAATTTAGTGAACTATCCCAAAGTTTACACTTCGGAGCAAGCCTGTCCCATTAATTTAGTTGGCGAAACAGGACAAGCGGTTCAAATTTCAATTCATGCTCCCAGTCAATATATCTGTGCCAACTGCGAACGGATATTACCGGATTGGAAACGGCAACCGTTTTTACGAGTAGTGATTGTCTTGCAACAATCGCGTTATCAATTAGTCAAAAAGACGGCAGAAGTAGAGTCAGAGAAAGAACGCTTACGAGAAAAGTTTATGCGATTTGGCTGTGATTTAGCATTTAATCTGCGCGATCGCGGCTATTTAACTGACCTGATCGACCCTCGTACAGGCTACCCTTTACTATCTCATCCTGGAGCAATTCCCCATGATGACACAGCAGTTGTCAAAGCTTTGCTTAACTATCCAGTGATTAAAAATCAATGCCGTGTACTAGTGCATCCCGAATGGGGTACAGCAGTTTATCCTAGCATTTTGATATCAGAAGCTCCCCCAATTCTGATCGAATGGGTTACTAAAGGTATAGCATCCATGCATGGGTGGAAAGAAATTGATTATTAGTTATTAGTCATTGGTCATTAGTCATTGGGCATTAGTTATTTCTACCTCATCCCTTTATATATACTGGAAATGAGGAAAATAAAAATAGATATTGCGGTATTTAGAGATTATGGCGTACTAAAAAAGACTTACTTTTACGGTCTAGGCTATTCCATTCATCTGGCTAGAATCATTGGTGTATAAAAGCTTGGTAGAAAGCAAAGCCAATATTCTGTAGTGGTTGAGATAGGCATAATGTATCAAAAGATGTGTTAGAACCTACTGATGAATAGAACTCAGCCTAATCACGTGAAAATTCGCCTAGTCCAACCGCAAGATAGAAATCAGATTTTCGATATCCAAAGAGATGCTATACAGATACTTTGTTCCCAAGATTATAATCCTGAACAGATTCAAGGCTTATTGAACGATAAACAGTTAAATGATTTAGAAGGGAAAGATACAAAAGATATAGTTTTTGTTGCTGAAATTGGAGAAAAAATTGTTGGTTTCTCTGCGTACTCCAAATATTGGGTGAGTGCAATTTATGTCCATCCTCAATATGTGCGACAAGGAATTGGTACAGAGTTACTAAAAGCAATGGAACGCAAAGCTTTGTCCGAAAACATCAATACATTAGCTGTTTGTGCATCAATCACTGCTAAACCTTTTTATGAAGCATCTGGTTATCAAGAGTTTGGCGAAACTTACATAATTTCAAGTACTGGAATTTATATACCTTGTATCCGTATGCAAAAATGGCTATCTTCAGCTACTGAGGGAGAACAGCCGCAATCAGAGGATTTAACAGCCATTTGCAGATTTTTGCAATGGATACTTATTGGTAAATAAATCGCCAGGAATAAATTAAATTATGTGTTTTACAATCTCCAGAAATCTCTGTATTGTTGGGGATGTCTCGCTGCTGCGCCAAATCATTGCAATGGCAACTTTTGGGCTGACTGGCTCGATATTTTTATAAACTACCCCAGTTCGTTGCAAATTTTGTAAAGATGCCGGCACAATTGCAATACCTATTTCGCCTGCCACTAGGCTAACAATTGTTTGCATCTGAATGGCTTGTTGACTTACAGAGGGACTAAAACCTGCCTGCTGGCAGAGACTAATAATTAAGTCGTAGAGTCCAGGCGCTAATATTCTCGGAAATAAAATAAAAGGTTCATTAGCAAGCGATCGCAAACACACATAAGATTGATTTGCTAATAAATGTGATTCAGGTAATGCTACTATCAGCGACTCTTGAAAAATTATTTCCCAGCTAAATGTATTTTCCTCCACAGGTGGACGAACAAACCCTACATCTATCCGACCTGTGCGTAACCACTCTAACTGTTGATCTGTAGGCAGTTCATGCAACTCTAGACTCACACCAGGGGCACAATTCCGAAAGGTTCGCAAAATAGTTGGCAAAATATTATACGCGGCAGAACTGACAAAGCCGATCGCTAACTCTCCGAGTTCACCGCGACTAGTTTGTTGCCCAACTTGGATTGCCTGCTGCAATTGCCTGAGAATTTGTTGGACTTCATTTAGAAAAACCGCCCCTGCTTCTGTTAAATTCACACTTCGTTTTGTGCGATGAAACAGTTCAAAGCCCAATTCCTTTTCTAGCTGGCGAATTTGTTGACTTAAGGGAGGTTGGGCAATGTGCAATCTTTCTGCTGCCCGTCCAAAGTGCAGTTCTTCTGCCAAGGTGACAAAGTAGCGCAGGTGTCGTAGTTCCATCTGTTAGCTGAACTTATATCTTTTAAATATTAGTTAAGGTCAAAATATATATTGGACATAATTAATAATATTTTTTATTGTGATGATTATGCAGTCACCAATCTACCGAACTTGGTTGACGACTAGCAAAACAATACTCTGCAATGTAATTTCATAGTTTATGAATAATCTTCCATTACTCGACAATAATTGGAATACAGACCTGTATGAGGATAAACACGCCTTTGTCTGGCAATATGGCGAGAACTTGCTGAAAGTACTCAACCCCAAGCCGGGAGAATCCATTTTGGATCTTGGCTGTGGGACTGGGCAACTAACAGAAAAAATTGCTCAAGCCGGGGCTGAAGTGACTGGAATCGATCGCGCATCCTCGATGATTGAGACAGCAAGACAAAACTATCCCCATCTACGCTTTGATGTTGCTGATGCCAGAGATTTTCAAGTATTGAAACCATTGGATGCTGTATTTTCCAACGCTGTTTTACATTGGATTAAAGAAGCAGATGCGGCGATTGCTTCCATACATCAAGCGTTAAAACCTGGGGGGCGTTTTGTCGCAGAATTTGGCGGTAAGGGAAATGTTCAAGCAATCGTCACAGCTTTGTACAGTGCTTTAGAGGCGATCGCTATCTTCCTACAAGCACTGAATCCTTGGTATCTCCCTAGTATTGGTGAGTACGCTACCCTACTAGAACAACAAGGCTTTGATGTTACTTATGCCACCTTGTTTGCTCGTCCTACTCCCCTAACAGAAGGCGAAGCAGGGATGGCGAACTGGCTTGAAATGTTTGCTGATGCTTTTCTAGCAGGACTGTCTGCTGACCAAAAAATACAAGTAATTCGCACTGTAGAAGAGCATCTTTTGCCGACACTGTATCAACAAGGTAATTGGACAGCTGACTATCGGAGAATTCGTATCGTTGCCATCAAACTTTAGATTGCTTGACAATCAGAGTATGCAATTATACTATACAAAGCTTACTTAGAATTTGGTATGAGAAGTAATTAAGGAAAAATAAAATCAGCTATTTTTCGGTCGCCGCAGTTCCTTGGAATTAATCGGGCCGAGAATTTGGTTAAGGCTACGCAACTGTTCTGCTGTACCCATACCAATCAGCCGATCGCCCGACATTAAGACTGTATCGCCAGTGGGACCACCGATGAGAGCCCCATCAGCGCGGCGAATTGCCAGAACTAATGCCCCTGATTGCGATCGCAATCTCGCCTTTTGCAAACTTTGACCGACAAAGGGACAAAAAGCCGGGTCGAGTAAAAATTCTTCCATATACAACTGACGGTCTGCACCTGTCAAAATCCCGTCTACAAAGTCCAAAACCTGGGGTCTGAGTGCCGCAGCAGCCATCCGCTTCCCACCAGTAATATAGGGGGATATCACCTCATCTGCACCACCGCGTCGTAACTTCTGCAAAGCTTCTTCTGTACTTGCGCGGGCAATCACCCGAATTCCTAAATTTAGTGTTTTGGCTGATAAAACAATGTATAAATTTTCAGCATCGGAAGGCAGGGCTGCAACAATACAAATCGCCCGTTCAATACCAACTTTCAAAAGTGTGTCATCTAATGTAGCGTCACCTTGATATGCCGTGTAACCTTCTGTCTGTGCCCTTTGCACAGATTCCATATCTGAATCAATCACTACAAAAGGTGCGCCTTCTGCTCGAAATTCCTTGGCAATTTGACGACCAGTCCGACTAAATCCACAGATGATGTAATGTTCTGTTAGGGATTCCATTAACCGCCTCTGTTGTTGTAGCCGAATTCCTTGTTGAAAGTAGCCTTGAATGATCGCTTCTGTAAATCTGTTGACAATGTAACCAATATTGACTACACCCAACAAAATCAGGGCAATCGTAAACAATCGTCCTCGGCTACCCAGTGGATGAGTCTCACCGTATCCCACAGTTGCTAGAGTGATGACTGTCATGTAAGCCGCATCTTCCCATGTCCAGCCCTCCACTAATGAGTACCACGAAGTGCCAATGAGGAAAACACCGCCAAGAGCGATCGCCCCGGCCATTAACTCCTTTTGGATACGTTGATATTTTTGCTCAAGCGTTGAAAATGACGTAACAATAGTACTTTTAGCCTACTTTTTCTAGTTTTCTACTAACTTTATAGCATTAGTCTTTTTTAGTACATTTAAACTACAATTTATCCAAACTCAATACTCCTAATACTTAAAAATATTCATCTTTAACTTTACATGAAGCTCTAATCCCTAGAAGCCTATTTAGGCAGGTAAACGATCTGCTCGTCGTCAACGTACTCGTTAGCGATCGCACCAACATCGATTAGGCGGTTCTGGTGCTTATACCACTCGACACATTAGAACCCTTAAAATTATTTTACAAAAATGGCTATAAGCGTGCCAAATGACCCACTACAATTTTTTTGCAACTAATAAAGAGTTTGAAGTTTTACCCAAGCGTATTGGGCTATAAGGCTCGTAAAAAAATACTAAAATTTTCTCTTCACACCCCCTGTTTCCCCTGCTCTTTTCACGATGATCTCACTTTTTCGTGTTCCTCCCCCCTTAACTGAAAAGTATTGGGGCGCAAGGCTTTGTACCCCTACAAATTTACAAATAATAGTCCCTTATGAATCAATCAATACAAGTTTACGAACTTCAGAATTGTTTCCCTGAGAGCGACGTGATGAGGCAGCAGTGAGCAAAAACTTCCAAGACTTAGGAGAAAATATAGATGGATCTATCATTGAAAAAAAGCTCTTGAGGTTTTTTTGCTTCAGTGATACTAAAATCCAATGGAGTTTCAGGTAATTTTTTATATCTTGAAAGCCGGGAATTTTTGAGCGATGTTGCTCATTTACCAAGGCATAAATTTTTTCTTTCATCAAAATATTTGTCGCCAACCGCCGAGACAAAGAAAACTTTTGATTATATGCACCGGGCCAAATAGTTCGGTACGCAAGACACTGGTTAAAGAAAATAGCATCACCAAACTGGGCAATCCTAATCCACGAATCGATATCATCACAGTTAGCATCAAGTGTGGAGTCCCAACCACCAGTTTGTAGAAAAGCATCACGTCGGCAAGCCACTTGTACAGGCGTACCAAAGGGTACAAGCTCTAAGAGCATACCGTAATGAATATCGGCTTGGGGGACATAAAAAGCTAAACCAGGGCCAACTTGCGGGGTGCGACTGAGTTCAACTTCATTGCCATCTACCTGAGCCGCGACACAAGAACAGATTACAGCATCGGGATGAAGTGCGATCGCCTTAGCCATCTCTTCTATGCAGTTGGGAGCTAAATAGTCGTCATCATCTAAAAACTTAATCCAGTCGCCACTAGCTTTGGCAACTCCAGCATTTACCGTTGCTGCATGACCAAGGTTCACTTGATTCCGATGGTAGACAACCTTGTCCCCTAAGCTTTTGAGATATGTTTGGGTATCATCAGAAGAACAGTCATCGGCAACAACCACCTCACACTCAATGGTTTGGTTCCAAGCCGACTCAATTGCTCTTTGCAGCAAGTTCAAGCGATTATAGGTACTGATGACGACACTAAATTTCATAGATTTACACCTTTGGTACGGCATTTTGCAATATAGCTTCGATCTACCGAGTTTTGTCTCAGTAAAATTCTCAATCTCCAATAAGTAGAAGTAGACTGAAATAGGATTATCGATTTATGATTGATGATCGTGGGTTTTTTTTAAGCAGACAGACAGAAAGACTATGAGCGCTCAAGAGATTATCCGCTCCATTGAAGCGGAACAGCTAAAATCAAATTTGCCCGACATTTATGTGGGCGACACCGTAAAAGTAGGAGTGAAAATTAAAGAAGGCGAAAAATACCGGGTACAACCCTACGAAGGAGTAGTGATTGCCAAACGCAATGGTGGCATCAACGAAACTATTACAGTCCGTAAGGTTTTTCAAGGTGTAGGCGTTGAGCGCGTATTTCTGTTGCATTCTCCCCGGATTGACAGCATCAAGGTATTACGTCGCGGTAAAGTCCGCCGTGCTAAACTGTATTATCTCCGCGATCGCGTAGGTAAGGCAACCCGGATTAAGCAACGGTTTGACCGCCCTTTGTGATTCGTGCTTCTTTCATTATGGGAGAAATCTCAAGCGGCATCTGCCGCTAACTTGTTTTCTCACCGAAATTGAAGTATGATAGAAATCGCGTGTTGCGTTAAGCTAAAATTTAGTTCAGCGCAATAAGTGAATAAAAAACAGCTTGTGCGCTCTTAGTTCAGTTGGTAGAACGCAGGTCTCCAAAACCTGATGTCGGGGGTTCAAGTCCTCCAGGGCGCGCTCAAGAGCAAAAAATAAAGCCCGAAATAATTACGCAACTGCTATATTAGCAGTTAGTGATAATAATTTCGGGTAAACTTATTGTATTTGCAGTTGTTTTGCTTTCAATTAAGTAAAATAGAGTCGAAACTGTAAAACTGGAAGAACAAATTTTAGATTTTAAATTTTAGATTTTGGTGAAGCAGCCCGGTCTTCTCTACGAAACGCTTCGCTAAGGGGTTTTCCCCCATGAGTGACTGCTGAACCCGAAGGAGTTGACAAAAAATTCAAAATAAATGCACAACCCAGAATCTGAAGTTAAGTACCTTTGCCTTAAAGCATAGGGTAAATCTAAAACCCAAAATCCAAAATTGAGTAAGAAACGGGGGGATAAAGGGTCGTGTCCAAAAAAAGTGAAGCAGAATTGCCAGAAAACACAAATGGTTTTAGCTTAGGCAACTTCATACAGGGAACCAAAGAAGAACTTGACAAAGTAGTTTGGCCCAGTCGGAAGCAGATAGTGAGCGAATCCGCCGCTGTATTGTTAATGGTGGCACTCTCCGCATCTTTGATATACTTGGTCGATGGATTGTTTGGTTGGGCAGCAAAACAGGTGTTCTGATGACTTTTGCAACAGACGAACCTCGCAACTCCACGTTGCAGTCGGAGGAAACAGGAGAAACAGCAGAAGCAGCGTCAAAAGAAGCACGCTGGTATGCTGTACAAGTAGCTTCAGGCTGTGAAAAGCGTGTAAAGACTAACTTGGAGCAACGCATTCAAACTTTTGATGTAGCTGACAAAATTATCCAGGTAGAAATTCCGCAAACGCCAGCGGTGAAAATCCGCAAAGATGGCAGTCGCCAGCATACAGAAGAAAAAGTTTTTCCTGGCTATGTGCTGGTGCGGATGATGATGGATGATGATACCTGGCAGGTGGTACGAAACACCTCTCATGTAATTAACTTTGTCGGTTCAGAACAAAAACGTGGTAGCAGCAAGGGTCGCGGTCATGTCCACCCCATACCACTGAGTTCTTCGGAAGTTGAACGCATATTCAAACAAACCAGCGAACAAGAAGCTGTTGTCAAAATTGACATGGCTACTGGTGATAAGATAATGGTGCTTTCTGGTCCATTTAAAGACTTTGAAGGCGAGGTAATTGAAGTGTCTCCAGAACGGAGTAAACTTAAAGCCTTGCTCTCAATTTTCGGCAGGGATACACCAGTAGAATTGGAATTTAATCAGGTAGAGAAACAGAGTTAAATACAAATGGCGAAGAAAGTAGTGGCGGTCATTAAACTGGCCCTGAATGCTGGAAAAGCCAACCCAGCACCGCCAGTTGGGCCCGCCTTGGGTCAACATGGCGTTAACATCATGATGTTCTGCAAGGAGTACAACGCCAAAACAGCAGACCAAGCTGGAATGGTGATACCTGTAGAAATTTCGGTTTTTGAAGACCGGAGTTTTACGTTTGTACTCAAAACGCCACCAGCATCAGTGCTGATTCGGAAGGCGGCAAAAGTTGAAAAAGGCTCGAATGAACCCAACAAAAAGAAGGTTGGGTCAATTACTAAAGCCCAATTGCAAGAAATCGCCCAAACGAAACTCCCCGACCTCAATGCCAACGACATCGACGCGGCAATGAAGATTGTGGCAGGAACGGCTAAGAATATGGGTATAACAGTCAAAGATTAGTCATTGGTCATTAGTGAAAGACGAAAGACAAATGACAAAGGACAAATAAAAAATTATCGGGGGAGAGGCGAGGCTTCGGAATTACCCCAGGAGAAAAAAATGGCAAAAATATCGCGTCGTTTGCAGACGCTACAAGCAAAAGTAGAAGATAAGGATTATCATCCTTTAGAAGCTTTAGCCCTTCTCAAAGACACAGCAACAGCTAAATTCGTTGAAGCTGCGGAAGCGCATATCCGGTTGGGAATTGACCCCAAATATACAGACCAACAGTTGCGGACAACGGTAGCACTGCCTAAAGGTACAGGACAAATTGTTCGGGTGGCGGTGATAGCCAGAGGCGAAAAGGTAAACGAAGCCAGCAACGCTGGGGCTGATATAGTCGGGTCAGAAGAACTGATTGACGAAATCCAGAAAGGTAGAATGGATTTTGACAAGCTGATTGCCACACCAGATGTGATGCCACAGGTAGCAAAGCTAGGTAAGTTGCTAGGTCCCCGTGGTTTGATGCCATCGCCCAAAGGTGGAACCGTAACATTTGATATAGCAAGTGCGATCGCAGAATTCAAAGCTGGTAAATTAGAATTCCGAGCTGACAGAACTGGTATCGTTCATGTTATGTTTGGTAAGACAACCTTCTCGCCTGAAGATTTGTTAGTCAACCTGAAGGCATTGCAGGAGACGATTGACCGTAACCGTCCTTCAGGAGCTAAAGGTCGTTATTGGCGCACATTTTATGTGTCAGCCACAATGGGGCCATCGATTAAAATTGATGTCACTGCCCTACGAGATTTAAAACTGAGCGAAGTAGGTTAATTTTTAGTCATTAGTCATTTGTAAAGACAAAGGACAAATGACTAATCATAAAATCGAATAGGCAAAGCCGGAGACAGCAGGTGCTAATAGCTTAAATATCCTGCCGAGGTTAAAACTCTAATTGTCAAAATTACCACCCCTAAAGGTGTGATAACTATGGCATCACGAGTCTTAATACTCAACCCCGGCTAATTTAACCGGGGTTTGTTGTTTGGGTTTTCAGGTTTAAAAGAAACGTACAAGTAGGGCACTTCCCCGATTATTTTAAGGAGGTGAGATTGGAATGGGTAGAACACTAGAAAATAAAAAAGAAATAGTAGCTGACCTCAAAGAAACTTTGAGTGAGTCAACTCTGGCACTGGTAATTGACTATCAGGGGCTAACAGTTTCGGAAATCACAGACTTACGGCGGCGGCTACGTCCTAGTGGCACTGTTTGTAAGGTGACGAAGAACACCCTGATGGGCATTGCTATTGAAGGTGATGAGAAATGGCAGCCTTTGTCGGAATTGCTCAATGGTTCTTCCGCTTTTTTGCTGGTAAAAGATGATTTTTCATCGGCAATTAAGGCATACCAAGAATTCCAAAAAGTTACCAAGAAGACAGAACTTCGTGGTGGTGTCCTGGAAGGTCGTCTACTCAAAGAACCTGATGTCAAGGTACTAGGAGACTTGCCATCTAAGGAACAACTCATCGCGCAAATTGCTGGGGCTATCAACGCCTTGGCTACCAAGATTGCTGTGGGTATCAACGAAGTTCCTGGCTCACTGGCTCGTGCTTTGAAGGCTGTGGCCGACCAAGAACAAAGTGGTGGTAGCACCGAAACTGCTGCTGTACAAGATAGCAGCGCTGAAACCGCTACTGAAGATGATAGCAGTACTGAACCTGCTGCTGAATAGACTTTGTGGTTCATCAGTCAAAAGTCAAAAGTCTATAAGTTAAAGACTAATGACCCATGACAAATAAATAATCAAAATTACAGGAGTTATATCAATGTCTGCTGCAACCGATCAAATTTTAGAACAACTAAAAACCCTTTCTTTGCTGGAAGCTTCTGAGCTAGTCAAGCAAATTGAAGAAGCTTTTGGCGTAAGTGCTGCTGCACCTGTTGGCGGTATGATGATGATGGCTGGCCCCGGTGGTGCTGCACCGGCTGAAGAAGCTGTTGAGCAAACTGAGTTTGAAGTGATTCTCGATTCAGTCCCAGCTGATAAGAAGATTGCTGTACTGAAGATTGTCCGCGAATTGACCGGTTTGGGTCTGAAAGAAGCAAAAGACTTGGTAGAAGCTGCACCCAAGGCAGTTAAAGAAGGTATTGCTAAGGATGCTGCTGAAGATGCTAAGAAGCGCATCGAAGAAGCTGGCGGTAAGGTGACTATTAAGTAGTCACAATTATATTACCAATCTTTATATTAAGGAGTCTGAGTCAGGCTCCTTTTTTTATCGAAACATAATTCAGACTTGTAACCGAAAAATCGTTAGAACTCTGCCAAGTGTAAAAGATAATGTTAATTTAGCAGCCGATTGATGCGATCGCGCTTTACATTCAAGGATGGTAATAAATTTCTATTTAAAGAAGGGTTAAGGATGTAAAACAATCATAATTTACACCCAAACTCCTAAGTCCTAAATTTTATGCTTCTTCTGAATTTTCACTCTTACGTCCTGGGGATGCTTCGTAAAGTGCATCTAGATGTTGACGCGCATCTTCAACGTTAATCGAACGCATTACCAAAAGCGGCTCTTTAATTAAGTTACCCGCACTATCTAATAACTCTGGATGAGGTACAAACTGTTTTTTTGATGAATAATAACCGTATTTACCTTGATTATTTATTGGTGAGGAATTCGTTGGGTAAGTTCGCTCGCGATCAAAACTGAACATGATCAGGTTACGAATTAAGTTGCCAACAGCCATAAATGCAAGGATTGTAAAAGCAAGAATGTAAAGCAGGTGTAACATTAGATTTTCCTCCAGAACAACAATTTTTAAAACTTTATTTTGTAACGCTTTGTTTCGCCGACACTGTGACTCACAGTTAAGATGACTATTTGACGCACTTTTGTGCGCTTACATTTAGATGAAGCTATTTGTCAACCGTTATTTCACTTACGGTAGCATAGGATACATTATCTTGTTAATCCAAATAATGTTAAGAAATTGTTAAGCTTTTTCTATTATCTCTTTGATGACTGGTTTAGCATCTTGTCGTTAGACATTGCTAAATAGTCTGCGGAAATTTAACAGATGCTCCCATCTATTTAGACTTCACGCTCTTGACGAAAGCGCATTGCAACATTCCAGCATTCTGTTACTAATTGATGCCAAGGCATTAACGTTGCCATATCAATCCCGACTTGTTTATCGGTAGCAGCAAATAGCATTTTAGCTGTACTTAGTTCTTCTTGCGCTTGTTTAACACGTAAGAGCAAATCAGATTGTTCTTGGTCACTCATAAATGATAGCTGCTCAGTTTCGAGTAAATGGCGCGATCGCGTAAACCAATGCTGAAAATCTTCTAGCAGTGGTTCTAAAACCGTTTTCAGCAACTCAGTCCCTGGTAAATTTGAGTCTGACATAAATAAGAAGGATTTTTCCAACTTTCTTACTAATATTAACGTTATTTACGTTTCTTAATATTCTTTTTATTTATTATAATCTAATAATTTCGGTAAATATAAAAAAATGTAACAAATACTACAGATTTTATTATATAGTCTTGCTAATGGGTCTGTACAGTTCCTTTGGAGAGACCGTATATATATATATCGAATGGGGGAGTAGCTGACACCGAGTTGCAATTCATAAGATAATTTAGCGATGTCTACGACGGGCTACGCCTACGCCTGGAATCCTGAATTTAATACTCAGCTAACCGATCAAAAATTTATCTTTATCCCCGGCGAAAAATTAATTCGGTAGTTGGAAGATAAAGCTGAAAAAAGCAAAAACCAAAGTCGTTATAGTTGAGTAAGCCTACAGATTCAGATAAATCACCTTTTGTAATCACTTCGCCAACGGTTCAGCAGCCAATGTCGCCAAATTCATCAAATCAATCACAACAGTCAGAACAAGTTGAAAAAATCTATTTACCGCGTACCAGCGAATCGGAGAACTTAAAAAAGATTCGTCACACTGCTTCCCATGTAATGGCAATGGCGGTACAAAAGCTGTTTCCCAAGGCGCAAGTTACAATCGGCCCTTGGATAGAAAACGGTTTTTACTATGACTTCGACAGTCCAGAACCATTTAGCGAAAACGATCTCAAAGCCATCAAGAAAGAGATGGCGAAGATTATCAATCGCAAATTGCCAGTAATTCGAGAAGAAGTCAGCCGCGAAGAAGCCGCACGCCGGATTCAGGAAATTAACGAACCTTACAAGCTAGAAATCCTGGCAGATATCAAACAGGAACCAATCACAATTTACCATCTGGGGAATGAATGGTGGGATTTGTGTGCTGGGCCTCATCTGGAAAATATCAGTGAATTAAACCCGAAAGCAATTGAATTAGAAAGTGTTGCTGGCGCTTATTGGCGTGGGGATGAAACTAAAGCCCAATTACAACGCATCTACGCCACCGCTTGGGAAAGTCCAGAACAACTGGCTGAATATAAGCGGCGCAAAGAAGAAGCGCTACGGCGAGATCACCGGAAACTGGGTAAGGAACTGGGATTATTTATATTTTCTGATCTAGTAGGGCCGGGTTTACCTTTGTGGACACCAAAGGGTACTTTGTTACGGAGTACCTTAGAAGACTTCCTCAAGCAAGAACAATTAAAACGGGGTTACTTATCTGTAGTAACACCTCACATTGCCAGAGTAGATTTATTTAAAACCTCTGGACATTGGCAGAAATATAAAGAAGATATGTTCCCTTTAATGGCAGACGATCAGGAAGCTGCTGCACAGGAACAGGGCTTCGTTATGAAGCCAATGAACTGCCCCTTCCATATCCAAATATATAAGAGTGAGTTACGCTCTTATCGGGAACTACCGATGCGCCTGGCGGAATTTGGTACTGTTTACCGCTACGAACAATCAGGCGAATTAGGCGGTTTAACGCGGGTGCGCGGTTTTACTGTAGATGATTCTCACCTGTTCGTTACTCCAGAACAGCTAGATAGCGAATTCCTCAGTGTGGTGGATTTGATTTTGTCGGTGTTCAATAAGCTGCAACTGAAGAACTTTAAAGCTAGACTCAGTTTCCGCGATCCTGCTAGCGATAAGTATATTGGTTCTGATGAAGTTTGGGACAAAGCCGAAGGTGCGATTCGCCGTGCAGTTGAAACTTTGGGGATGGAACACTTTGAAGGGATTGGAGAAGCGGCTTTTTATGGCCCCAAACTTGACTTTATCTTTAGTGATGCCCTAGATCGGGAGTGGCAATTAGGAACTGTGCAGGTAGATTACAATTTGCCTGAACGCTTTGAGTTGGAATACGTCGCTGAAGATGGGGTTCGCAAACGTCCAGTGATGATTCACCGTGCGCCTTTTGGTTCGCTGGAAAGGTTAATTGGGATCTTAATTGAAGAATATGCAGGTGATTTTCCTTTGTGGTTAGCGCCTGTGCAAGCTAGATTACTACCTGTGGGTGATACACAGCTAGACTTTGCGAAAGATGTGGTAGCGAAGATGAGAGCCTTGGGCATCCGTGCAGAAGTTGATACCAGTGGCGATCGCTTGGGTAAACAAATTCGCAATGCAGAGAAAGAAAAAATACCCGTAATGGCTGTGGTGGGGGCGAAAGAAGTGGAAACCAACACCTTGAGTATCCGTACCCGCCCCTCCGTGGACTTGGGAGTTATCCCTGTCGATGAGGTAGTGGAAAAGATGAAAGATGCGATCGCTAAGTTCGAAAATTTCTAAAATCTAACCGCAGACGCACACTGATTATAATTAGTGTGCGTTTTTTTGCCTGGATTGCAGCATTGGCTAACTGGTAGGTTTCGCAATTTATCGCTCATGTAGAGACGCGATTTATCACGTCTTGAAAGACCAATTATCTACACCAATAACCTTTAACCCAAGCGTAGTGAGATATAAGGCAATACGCTTTAAGCGCCACTTGTACAAAATCGTGGGTTTTGAGACGCGATAAATCGCCGTCTCTACAAGTGTTTTGGTAAGGGTGCGATCACGTTCTACTTGTAAGCTGAAACCCTAATTTTCTCGTTGACGGAGATAAAAGGTGGATTCATCCAATTCAAATACTCATTTTAATTTTAACTTTTCATGGGATTTGAAAGGTCAAAAAGTATTACAGACAACAAAAGTTTTCTCAATCACCGCACCCAAGAAAACTTTCTGATTTATTCAAGACTGATAGCATAGATTTAAAGACTTGTGGAATCTGCTCATCCTAAACAGACTAGACTTGCATAAATTAATGTCAATAATTTTTGACTAACATTATGAACCGCTTTACCTCTATTTTGCTGGCTGGCTTGATAGCATCTGCATCAGCTTTGGCTATTTCTCCAAAAGCTGAGGCTAATACACCAGCGTCTTATCTTATTGAGTTAGATAGCTACGGCTATCAACGCAACGATGATGGTAACTACGAACGTCATAGTCGTCACTACAGAAATGGTGATTATGACCGCCAGAACGGCCTTCGCAACATTCGTGGCAACGATCGCCGTTATGACCGCGATAACGATCGCCGCTTTGACCGCGATAACGGTCGCCGTTATGACCGCGATAACGGTCGCCGTTATGACCGCGATAACGGTCGCCGTTATGACCGCGATAATGGTCGCCGATATGACCGCGATAACGGTCGCCGATATGACCGCGACAATAACCTTCGTAACATTCGTGATAATAACTTTCGCTATGAGCGCGATCGCAACTGGGGACGTGATTAATCCTTCCGCCGATCTATCAAGTTAAAAGGGCGGTTATAAACCGCGTCTACACAAACAAAACCCGCCTCAGTGGGTTCCAGATAAGGGGCTTAAGCCCCTTGTTTCCTTAGTTCGCGTTGGCGGAATCCCATGATTCATAAATTGTCTCTACAGCCTGTAGTTTTGCGTAAGTCCTAAAGAATTGACCCTCAGCCTAGAAGTCTCTTTCTTAATTACGAATTAATATCACGCTCTTGGCCGCAACAATTGCACGAAGGTATCACTCACAGTATGGTCTTTGGTATCGGCGGCATATTGAACTAATTTTTCCTTCAGTTCTTTGGCAGCATCTAACGGGAGTAAGGTTGCTAGCAAAAAGTAGACACCACGAAAACGGGGGTCGTCCATGTGGTCAAGGAGACGATTTTTAGCTTCCTCACTCTCGCCGAGAAAGTTTTGCACCAAAAAGAAATCCATAATCTTATCGTGGCGGAAGTACCATTCTCTCTTGGCTTCGCCTTTTTCGTCTTGCCACTGACGGCTGACAACCATTTTATATTTATCGTCTGACAATGACTGTAATACCTGGTAAAATTCATCCGCAGGTAATGCTTGCTCATCATTCAGCCGCATTTGATAGACTGCATCGGAGAATTTTTTTAGCGGAAATTCCTGGTTCCACTCTTGCAAATATTCTCTTGCCATCAATTGATATTGATGTTGTTGCAAGTGAAACAAATCGGGGTATTCGCCTTGGGATAGCATCAGCGCTACCACAGTTAAATCCATTGGATTAGAGAGAACCTTCTCAATCGCGCTTAATTCTTGTGGTGATTGCTGATTAGTGAGAGCTTTGGTTAAAAAACTAGCAGTGGCTTGCTCATAATTAGTACCTTGAACTTTGGCATTTTTGGGCAATCGTGGCTGACGGGAAATCAGAAATTCCTGAATTTGTGGTTCCTCAAGGGGGAGCAATTTATATATTTTGGCGGTTGAGGGTGGTGTCCACTCTAGCGGTTGGGTGGTCATGATGATGTTACCCCGGAAATAGCTTTCGGCAAACTGACAGATTTTTGCTCTGGTGTCGGCAGTAACTTCATTGAGTCCATCAATGCAAATATCTAATGCACCACTGTAAATTAAATTCTTGAGAAAATCAGCATCTTGTGCTTGTCCGTGTAGCTTGGCTTGAATTGCCTCAATTACCCCTTTGTCACACTTATGTGCAGGTAGATAAACCACAAGCCGCCCAGAAGTTTTTACTAAATAGCGCAGATACATAGACTTACCCAAGCCAGAATCACCTTCCAAGATGACTTGTCCTTTGATGTTAGGTAGCGCTTGGGTAATTGGTACGGGTTCATCTACACCGGGAACTTTCACTTTAGAATTGGGGAAGTAAGCTTCGGGGTTAAAACTATCTAACCCGGCATCGGCTAGTAGGGAAGGCTTGAAGGGTTCAAATAACTTTTCGCGGAAAAAGGGAACCCAGGTGAGAATTAAGCCGACGTAGCCGACACCGAGAATGCGCCTTACCCAAGGATTCCAGAAGAAGATGGCTTGAACTTGGGGAAATTTGGGATAAGCGAAGATGAGGGCTAGCCAAAAGGCAGCATGAATCAAAATAGTAGTTCTGGCGTTGAACAACCACTGCCAAGTTTTGAGGTTAACTATTACTGATTGCAGCGAATCAGCTTCGTTGTATCCGGCGTTTTTGAGGTTGTTGTAGTGAGTTTCTAAAATAACAATATCTTGTGGTTGCCAAGAGACTTTTCTCGCAACTACAGCAATTTGCTTTGCTAAGTCTTCGCGTAATCGTGTTAAACCTTGGCTGGGTTCCCAGACTTGGGCAAAGATTTTGAGAGTTTTATCACCTTGATTGTGACTTAATTGACGAGGAATCGTTTTGGTGTTAGCAAAACTCAGCCATGTAAGCAGCGTTTTGACTTCATTAGTGCCGCCACCCAGGAAATAGCTTAAAAACCGCCACTGTTCAAATTCTGATTGACCTGCGTAATAAATGCTATCTATAATTACAACGATATTATTCAGGTTGAGCTGTTCTATCTTTCCCAATGCATAAGCTGCACTGTAACGAACTTCGAAGTCAACGGTTTTATCCTTGAGGAGGTCGAGGATGTCTTTGACGTAGGGTTTGGCAGCCTCCCCCAGATTTCCCAACACGTTCGCTGCACCGTAACGAAAATAGGAGTCAACAGTTTTATCCTTGAAGAGGTTGAGGATGTTTTTGACGTAGGGTTTGTCAGCCTCCCCTAGTTTTCCCAAGGCCTCTGCTGCACTGGAACGAACATCGGTGCCATTGATGATTCTAATATTAGAAGTATCATTCAGGAAAAAGTTGAGGATGTCTTTGACATAGGGTTTGGCAGCTTCCCCCAGATTTCCCAATGCCACTGCTGCATTGTAACGAAGAGAATAATCAAAGGTTTTATCTTTGAGGATGTCAGCAATATCTTTGACATAGGGTTTGGCAGTCTGCCCCAGATTTCCCAATGCCTCTGCTGCACTGTAACGAACAAGTGAGCTAACAGTTTTATCCTTGAGGAGGTCGAGGATGTCTTTGACGTAGGGTTTGGCAGCCTCCTCCAAATTTCCTAATACCTCTGCTGCAATGGAGCGTACATCGGAGTCAACAGTTTTATCTTTGAGGATGTCGAGGATGTCTTTGATGTAGAGTTTGGCAGCCTCCCCCATATTTCCTAATGCCTTTGCTGCACTGGAACGAACAAGTGAGCTAACGGTTTTATCCGTGAGGAAGTCGAGGATGTCTTTGACGTAGGGTTTGGCAACTTCTCCCAGATTTCCCAATGCCACTGCTGCACCGTAACGAACATTTGAGTCAACGTTTTTATCCTTGAGGAAGTCGAGGATATCTTTGACGTAGGGTTTGGCAACTTCTCCCAGATTTCCCAATGCCACTGCTACACTGGAACGAACATTTGAGTCAACAGTTTTATCCTTGAGGATTTTGGCAGCTTTCAGTGCAATATCCTCTGGTTTGTGAACCACCAATTTCAAATTTTTTAGATCGTATTCATTGAATTTTTCAAAAGCGAGTTTCTTTACTCCGTTATGCCCATCATCAAGGGCAGCTACGATACCGTTAATCTGCCATGCTTCTGGTTTGGGCTTGGGCGGTTCTTTCGCGCTTACCCAAGGTAGCGCGAGGAGGAGTGTCAACAGCAGGATAAAGGGAAAAAGGAAAAAGGGCGACGATCGCTTTTTAATTATGTGCAAATACATTTGTATAATTCGTAATTCGTAATTCGTAATTCGTAATTTTTTTAGAAATAAAGGCTGTTTCTGCCCTTTCTTTAGTAGGGAAAGAGAAGGGAGTTAGGTTTTTTACTAGTAAAACAGGAACCGCTACAGTTATCTTTTTACCGTCTGATAACTCAACCTAGCCAGAAATGGAATATTAATGTAAATATTACAGGAATTTAAAAAGATACGCTCAGAGTATAGTACTGAGCTTCCTTGAGCGATGGTGCGTAGCGTAGCCCATCGTAGACATCGCCTACTCAAACCACTGCACGAGATAATAACAACACCTCGTTCAATTGTTAGCGATCGTCAATGTCCTTTGATAACCTCTGCAAACTCCTGTCCGAAAAACATCCTGCTACCTTTGCCAGTTGGGTTTTGGGTACACCACAAACAAGCGTCACAGTTCTCAAAACCGAATTGAGCATTGAACCGATTCGTGCTGATTACGTCACATTCCTACAGCTACAAGGACGCATTCTGCATCTGGAATTTCAAACCAAACTAGAATCTACGCCACCCCTACCCCTGCGGATGCTAGATTACTGGGTACGCTTGTATCGTTTGTATCGTCTACCAATAACGCAAGTTGTCGTATTACTGCTTCCCCCTGCACCAGGAACAGTAATTGAAACTGTCTTCTGTGTCGAAACTACCCGTCATGAATATCGCGTGATTCGTTTATGGGAAGAAAATCCTGAACTATTCCTCAATGAGCCCGCTTTGTTACCATTAGCACCACTGGCGGCAACCACGCAACCCCAAGCTTTGTTGCAACAAGTTGTGGTCAAAGTTAATCAACTTGAGCCAAGACAACGACCAGAAATTTCCGCGTATACCCAAATCTTAGCGGGGTTAAAATACAATCAAGACTTGATTCGACAATTATTTCGGGAGGGTATGATGCGCGAGTCAGTGATTTATCAAGAAATTCTCGCTGAAGGTGAACAACGCGGCGAACAACGAGGAGAACTAAGAGGACGAAAAGCAGAAGGGCAATTACTCATTCTCCGTCAACTTACTCGACGGGTGGGAGAATTACCCCAAGAGATGCTAGACCGGATTGAAACTCTCTCTTTAGAACAATTAGAAAATCTTGGTGAAGCATTGTTGGATTTTCAGGCGATCGCGGATTTAGAAACCTGGTTTGGTACATTAGACGTAGGAGTGAAAATAACGTAAGTACAATTTATGAATTATGCCTACCAAGGATTTCGGGCAACGCATAATTAATTTCACTCCTATGTCTATTAGATGAATTTTTCCATTTGAGCCAATGTCTGATGGCACTAGGGGAAAAAATAGTTTCAGAAGAACGAAAGCGAGTTGAGCTAGTCAGATTGCCATATTAGAGTTCAATTAACTTGAATCCCCAAGGTTTGAGAGCCGCTAAAGCTATTTCTTCATTTACACCCTCATAAGCTTCCCATTCCAACGGGTGTTCTTTAGGATGTCCGTCGCCGACATTACCTGCAACTTTAATTATCGGACAGTTGGCAATGCGATCGCGCTCTAGCCCTTTTGGGACTACTAGTTGGACTTTGTGACCAATAAATTTGGCTGTACTTTCTTCAGCAATCGATTCACGGATTAAACAAATATCACCAGCTGTCCCCCAAGTAGTTTGGTAGATGTGGAGGAATGATATATAAGGTGCTGGTTTGATGGATCTTTTTAGAACATGCATTATCTGTAATCCTTACACTATGAATCAAAAATCATAAATCATATAAGTATTTTCTATCACGTTCGTAGGGAAGAAGAATGTTTTTAACTCACTTTTTGCACTTAGTCTAAGTGATTAGAGACTTCTTGGTGGAATATAGTGGTTTTCTAGTCATAATACAGACCTAACCCCCAGCCCCTTCCCTTGTAGGGAAGGGGAGCAAGATCAGAGTGGAATGGCATACAAAGGAGCGATTGCTAGAACACGATAATTGCCCATAAACTAGCTGCCAAAGCGATCGCAGCTAAATGTTGCCCAAAAAGGGATTTCACTGGTTGCTTGGCAATTTTTTGAGTTAATAACATAGTCATCAACACTGAGAAAATTATCGTTGCACCTTGCAAAAAGGCAATCACGGCCGGGTGAGCAACCAATATTGGCAATTGTTCTCCACTCAAACCAAGAGTAGCAAAGGTAACAGGTAAAATCCGTCCGCCTTCGCCTAAGCCCAAACGCAAATAGTGAGCCAAGTTTCCGCCCAACACCAATGGTAAATAGCCATAAGCAAGTTCTACAAATGATTTTGGCTTTCGGTTAAAGTTCAACAATTTCAGCAAGCCATAAGCTCCAAAGGTAAAAATCGCTGGGATAATTAACACTAGCAGCGATAATCCGAAGTGCTGCCAAAACTGAGTTAAATCCAGTTGTAAACCCAACCAAGATTGTAATTCTGGCAAGCGATGCAGATATATCCCACCCAACAGCAAAAACAATAATGCTACTTCATAAGTGCGGGGTACATGAGTTGTCCACAATTCAATTCCAGGGGGACGCAAGTTGAATTCAACGGAACGATGGGGACAGGCTTTCAGGCAAGTCATGCACAGTACGCAATCTCTGTTATCTTCTAACTGCGCGGGGTGGGAGTATAAAGGACATCCATTAGTTTCCATCCCTTCGCCCTTTTGTGGGCCACCTTTATAGCACTGATAGGTGGTGCAACTGGCAGAACATATTCCTTGCTGGGCGCGGAGTTCTGTCATTGAGAGTTTGGCAAATAAACCATTCATCCCACCAATGGGGCAGAGATATCGACACCAAAACCGCCGCTCAAAAATGGCAGAGAAAATCATCGCCCCGGCGGTAATTAACAGCAGCAAACAAGCGCTAAGGTAAGCGGTATTTTCTAAATGCCAGAGTTCTTCCCATAAGAAAATTAGGGTGAATAAACCAAACATGAACCATCCCCCCCACTTCTCAGCTTGCTGTCTCGGCCAGCGTTTGAGTTGTCGTGGCCACAGCCAGAGAGATAACTTTTGGGTAATTTCGCCGTAAATCATGAAGGGACAAACAGAACACCAGATGCGTCCCAAAAATGGAAAGAGAAATAAGAAGAATGGCCACCACCAAGCCCAAAATAGATTTAAGACGAAATTGTGATCGCGGGTTTGTGGCCCAATAAATAATATTGCAACGATGATTGCAAAAGCCGTTGCAGTAAAACCATAGTTAATGCGATCGGGCCACCAAGGACTACGTAAAAACCGCCGCAAACTAGGATAGGCATTTAACAGATTTACTCGAAATCGTTTTTTCTTAGTTTCGGCTGGCCAGAAAATTTCTTCTGTTAATTCATCAGTACCCTCAGCTTGCACGATCGCTCTTTCAACCAGATTTTTCAGTTCTTTGAGGTTCCCAGGAAAATCATAAGACTGGAGGCGACGCAAAGCTTCTGGGGTAATATGCGGTTTCGGAACGCCTCTAGAGCGAATGTAGAGACTAGTATAATATTCAACCTGCGCCTGAATATCAGCTTTCCGCACCCTTAGCGGCGGTACTTTAATAATATGACCAATACAGCGTTCAATTGTCGGCTGAGTTTTTTCTGAAACAATCAGAATTCTGGCTTTACTGGGGCGAGGTTCGGGTGCTGTTTCTCCAGAACGACTGACGGGGGTATACATGCCAGTTTTGAGCAACTGCGTCACGGTAGGTAATAATTCTTTGGGTAATTCTTGGATGTTGTTGAGAACTAAAGTACCTTCTCCCAACCATTCCAACAGTCCTGGTTTACCACCGGCTCGACCAAATAAGTCTGCGCCGCTAGTTTGCAGAATACCGCAATTTACTTTAATGATTGGTTCTCGCCGTTTTGGAGAACCAAAGTGGATGAGGGCTGCTATGTTGTCTTTTTCTAGCCCTGGTTCTCCGAAAATATCCACTGATTTGCGGTCAGCAGCCGCTTCTCGAATTTGCTCCCGCAACCTCACAGCATAGCGACTTGTACCGACAATACCCCGTTGGGCTTTGGTAACTAAATATGGCCGCAAAGCTACAGAACGTTCTTGTTCATAGCCAAGTGCAGATGTTGCCTGAGCTAGTTCTTGAGCCAATTGACGCGAAAAAGCCTGAGCAATTTCGGGGTATTGGGTGACTAATTTCCGAAATTTATCAGCAGGTACAACCCACAAATGACATTCAGTTACTGTAGTAATTGTGAATGGAGTTAATTCTTCCAGCAGCAATTCTTTGAGTTCAATCACTGCTCCGGGAAGGAATCCACAAGCTAAGGCTGGGTTGCTTTGATTGGTGCTATTGCTTTCGAGCTGACCTTCTACAAGAATATAAAGGGCTTCTGGAGAATTGCCTTCACTAACCAAGTCAGTTTCGGCTGGTACAACTTGTTCTTCAATTACTTGTGCGATCGCATTTAACACTTCATCAGAGAGAATTCCTAAACTGGTGCGTTCTTGTAGCCATATAACCGTTTCTGGAGATGTCATCTTAAGTTCTCCGTGTAGGCTGTTATGTATAACAAGGATTAATTATCCCTTGAAAGCTGGTTAAAGAATTCATAATTTAGAACGAAGTTCAGATTGGACTACACTTTACCTTTTCCCTTAATTTCTCCAGTAAGTTCCAAGACCTATTTTCATTCTCAGAGATAAACAGAGGAAGCCAGTAGACTGCTTTCTCGATCAACCTATTACTATCATTATTTAAATCTTCAATTAATTTTACTACTGACTTAAATCCCAGTTTAGGAATTGCAAAATCTAACCATAATTTAATAGATTGAGCATTGGATTCTAAAACTCCATAGCTAAACATTTTTGTAACATAATCTTTTTTATGCAAGACCTTCTTTGCAATTACAATAGTAACAAGGCTTTTTTGTTCAACCATGCTCTTGATAATTTCATATACTGCAACTTCCGGTATTGATTTCAGATAATCTAAAATTACCTTTTCCTCCTGAGAAGTTAAGGATCTATAAGTACTAATCTGTATTAATTGTTGAACACGAGCATTCATAAGTTATTGTCAAAATCCATAAGGTATGAAAAGGTTTAATGGCAAACCAGCGTTACCTGCTGAATTAGCTGATGGTTTGTAGTGACCAGAAACATTATTCCAATATTTAATTTGACCTTTATTATTTTTATTATGACCAAAGCGAATTTGACCTGCAAAGTCAACGTTGTTACCTCTTGCAATATCAATATGACTTCCCAAACTAAATTTTTGCCTTGCTATATATAGGACTAATATTTGATTTCTGAAAAAGCTCCGTACATTTGAAGGGTGGGGAAATCAAAGGTCGTGTGTCGGATA
>NZ_JAAGOG010000111.1:0-27618 GCF_010747425.1 Nostoc sp. UIC 10630 | reverse complement strand
GCATTCCCCCTTCGTATATACATTCATTAAAAAGATATTGAATGATAAACGCCATTTTGCAGCCTACGATCAGGTTGAAACATTGCGCAGGCAATTGCTGCACGATAACACACAATTAGAGCTCGAAGACTTCGGAGCCGGTTCAGCCATTAACAACAGCCCCCGGCGTCCCATAGCACGAATAGCCAGGAATGCAGCTAAACCAAGAAAACTCAGCCAGCTCCTGTTTAGGATCGTGCATTATTATCAACCGGCTACCATCATGGAATTGGGTACCTCTCTGGGTATATCCTCCAGCTATATGGCCCTCGCCAACCCGGCCGCACGGGTGATAACAGGTGAAGGGAGTAAGGCCGTGGCAGGGCAGGCACAAAAAAACTTCCACCAACTGGCCCTGCAGAATATTGAACAGGTCACAGGCAATTTCGACGATACCCTGCCGGCAATACTGCAAAAAACCACTGCCATCGACTTTTTTTTTTTTTTTTTTTCGGGGAGCAGAGTTAGCTTGTGTTCTAGGTTTGTGGGAGCTTCTGATGTTTATAAGAGACAGCTCCCCACTCCTTCTTATGAAATTAACCGAACAATTACGGCGGCGAACACCTTTAGGATGGCTGCAATTGAGTCATGAAAAAGGCCGTCTTTTGGTGGCATTGTCAGGTATTGCCTTTGCCGATGTTCTGATGTTCATGCAGCTAGGGTTTCAGACTGCCCTGTTTGAAAGTAACACAATCCTACATCGCAGTATGCAGGCTGATATGTTTGTCATCAGTCCCCAAGCACGTAACCTAGCAAATATGTCTAGCTTTACGCGGCGACGGCTGTATCAAGCAATGGATATACCAGGTGTAAAGTCAGCAGAAGGAATGTATATCAACATTGTTGATTGGAAAAATCCCCAAACACATCAGAAGACGACAATATTAGTTATGGGGTTCAATCCCGATCGGCAAGTTTTTAACTTAGCGGATGTCAATCGCCAGGTAGATGCTGTTAAGCTACCAGATACCGTTCTCTTCGATCGCGCCTCTAGAGGAGATTATAATGATGCGATCGCTAAAATTGAACAAGGTAAAACTGTCACAACCGAAATAGAACGCCGGACAATCACCATTGGCGGGTTATTTTCAGTCGGGGCTTCCTTCATTGCCGATGGTACTTTAATCACCAACGACCAGAACTTTCTGCGACTATTTCCTAGACGAGAAGCTAGCGGTGTCAGTCTAGGTTTAATACAACTACAACCAGGCTACGACCCAAAACAGATGAAAACAGCTTTAGAAGCTTATTTAGATGATGATGTTAAAGTTTTAACCAAAGCAGAATTTATCGAATTTGAAATAAATTACTGGAAAACAAATACTGCGATCGGGTTTATCTTCAGCCTGGGTGTAGCAATGGGATTTATGGTGGGCGTGATTATCGTCTATCAAGTTCTTTCTACAGATGTAAATTCCCACATTAAAGAATATGCCACTTTCAAAGCAATGGGGTACAACAATCTTTACTTATTAGGTGTAGTGTTTGAAGAGGCGATAATTTTGGCAGTTTTGGGCTTTATCCCAGGAGCGATCGCACCTTTAGGACTTTATCATTTAACTCGTAATGCCACTAATTTACCACTTTACATGACCGTAGCGCGAGCTTTAACAGTATTAACGCTGACAATGATTATGTGTATAATTTCTGGTGTGATCGCCACCCGAAAATTACAGTCCGCCGATCCCGCAGATATGTTTTAAATTTGTCATTTGTCATTGGTCATTGGTCATTGGTCATTTGTAAAGGACAAATGATAAATGACGAGCATCACGAGTAATCAAGATATTTATGAGTAGTCAACCTGTAATCTCTGTTAAAAATCTCGACCACTATTTTGGTAATGGTCAACTCCGTAAGCAAGTTCTCTTTGATATCAACCTGGATATTAATGCCGGCGAAATTATTATTATGACTGGCCCTTCTGGTTCTGGTAAAACTACACTTCTCACATTAGCCGGCGGCTTGCGTTCTGCCCAATCTGGCAGTTTGCAGATATTGGAACAAGAACTTTGTGGCGCTAAGACAGCACAACTTACCCAGGTGCGACGCAATAACGGCTACATTTTTCAAGCGCACAACTTGCACGGTAGCCTGACAGTACTCCAGAATGTCAGAATGGGCTTGGAAGTGCATAATAATATTTCGCCAGCAGAGATGAAAACCCGTTCAGCCCAAATGTTAGAAGAGGTAGGATTAGGGCATCGGCTGAATTATTATCCTGATGATTTATCTGGGGGACAAAAACAAAGAGTTGCGATCGCTCGTGCGTTGGTAGGTCGTCCTAAAATAGTCTTAGCAGATGAACCCACCGCCGCCCTTGACAGTAAATCGGGACGAGATGTGGTCAACCTCATGCAAAAACTAGCTAAAGAACAGGACTGTACCATTCTCTTGGTCACTCATGATAACCGCATTCTAGATATTGCCGATCGCATTGTCTACATGGAAGATGGCAAATTAGTAAATGACGGTGCTGTTGTTGCAGCCAGTTAGTTAGGCTGGTTGTTTTTTATTAGACTGATTCTATTCCTGAGAGGATCGCAACATTACTCTTGATGTAACCCATTGCCAAAGGAGATTGACCATCTAACAACAAAAGAATCTGATTAAATATTTGTGGAAGAGTTGCACCATACAAATGCCAAAGCTTTTTCCAAAGTTGAGTTAATATGCGATCGCCTGCAATATCGTCACTACCCGGTCGTAGCAACCAATGGGTTCGCAATATCTGAAAATGACGAATATCATGACTCTGCATAACCTTATAAATCTCTTGAGCAGCATATTCCACCAATTCATCTGTCACCACTTTCATTACTAGGGGTTGCAATGTAAATGATGGTTTATAATCGCTGACCCATTTTTCTAAAAGCGATCGCCTTTCTAAGGCTACAATGCCCTCTAAAACCATACCTGGGTCAACGGATATCAGCAAATGGGTTTGCAATCGAGAGAATGAGACAGGTTCTTGCCAAATTGCCAACCAGTAGAGAATGTCTTGCTCTAAGCCGGAAAGTTGCTCAATTTGCTGTTTGAGAATTACACGCAAGCGATCGCCCACAATTAAAGTATTCTGACTCAAAAAAGCAGCAACATTTCCCCCAAATACAGACTGAATCAAGGGTGTTACCAGTTTCAGCGCTAAGGGATTACCACGATAAAGTTGAATTAATGCTGATAACCCTAGTTCTTTGCCTGTAAATCCCCTTGATTGTAATAATTCTCTAGCCTCTGCTTTTGGCAACCCTTTGAGATTTAAACAGCGAGATGTTTTTGTATTAATTTCGATATTCTTTGGCTGTTCGCGGCTGCTAATCAGAATACAGCTTTGATGCCGTTCTCGACTTAGTTGTTGAATAAATTGACCATAGCTGAGGTTTTCTGGCTGGGAGAAAATAGCCTCTAATCCATCCAATACCAACAGACAGTGACGTTTTTGTAACTGCTGGATGAGTTGTGCTGTACCTTGTTGAATATTCTGTACAACACCTTCCTCAAAAGAATTTAGCAGGCTATTCAGCAGAGAAATCAGAGATGGGGAAGTTTGCAAAGACTTCCAAATTAAACAATCAAATTTTGACTGAATGCGGTCTACTAAAGCCAGTGCTAGAGAGGTTTTGCCAATACCAGCGATCCCGTTAATAGTGACTAATTTACAGTTTTGGCTGGTGAGCCATTCTTCTAATTGTGCCAATTCCTGATTTCGTCCATAGAAGCTTTCGATATCAGGCGCTTCATTGAAATCTAAGTAAGGTGTGGGGATAACTACAGTAGATTCTAAGTCTGCGTGGGATAATTCTGCGATCGCTTCCCAGTTTTGTATACCAACAGCTTGACAGATCGCAATGAAAATTTCTCGCTGAATGCGATCGCCTTGCCAAAATCGGCGTAAAGTAGCTCTAGAGGTATGGGCATCTTGCCACCAACGGGCAGTGCTAGTTTTTGTCCAACCTAGACGTTGACGGGATTTGTCTACAATTGCTAGCCCTGAATCAGATGCTTTCAGCGAGTTTGACATAATTCTATAGTTTAGATTCCAACTTCTTAAATAAGTCGGGTATCTGGAAATAATTTTCAACAAAGCAATGGGTGTATGCAAAATAAAAACTGGAATGCACCTATTTTTAATCCTTGAGAGACTGAAGCAATTGACTAGGACGTGCAACTTTTACACCAAGATAAAAATCAGGATAGCGAACAAATATATAATGCTCATACTCATACCAGTGCATCTCACCCTTTTCTTGGTTACACGTCTGACAAATGACCCAGAAATTATTGAATTCCATTGATAACCAAGGATACTGCGATCTAGGAAGCTTATGATCTATTGTTTTACCACCCTTTTCAGAATACTTGTCCCCACAAATTGGACAGTACCAGTCTGAATTATCTCTCACCCAATTTTTACTTTCTTGTGTTGTACCACACTCATAATCACCATTAACATATCGCCAGTAATCGAATTTTCTATAATTTTCAAAATCTTGATGAGTTAGTTTATGATATCGCTTGCTACCAATTTCATCTGCAATATTAAATAATTCATTCAGTTCTTTTCCTTCAATGTTCACAGGATCTACCTCTAATATTTGATAGTTCTATATGACTTTTGATTCGCTTGTCTTCTATATGTCTTTTTTGTTTTATTACTAAAATCAATAATTTCTATTTCTGTATCAGGATACTGCTTATCTATCTCTTCTGCGATTTCATTTACTTCTTTAGCTAACTTGTAATTAGTCTCTTGTATTTCTTGAGGAGTGAGATATTTATTTCCAATTCGGTCTGCTTCTAGAAATAATTCTTCAAGGGTGAAGTCATCGAATTGATATTTATCTAAAAAATCCTTTATTTTATGATAGAGACTGATGAGGTTATTCCATCCAACATTCTTGTAACCTTCTGTTTTTAGCCAGTGTATATCTTCTTGCTTCAGCTTGTTTCTATTTTTTGAGTTAACACGTTGTGTATCGCGGTAACTCATCCCATTGAAAATTGTTTTTTTAGTTTTAGGCTCAGTCATAGAGTTACTTTTTATCCTAGGGTAGATTTGAATAAATGAATTACCGCTTTCCGAATTTCGCTGTCTTCATACTGAAGAATTTTCTTGGTATTTATAGCTAGTTTTAGTCTTATTTCATCAACTAAATTTTTTAAGTCTTTATTGTCTTTCATGAGTCGCTCATTTACAACAATCAAATCCTTATTTTGAGAAGTTATAGCTTTGAGCCTATCTTCTACAAGATTATTTTTGTTGTATGAGCTTTGAATTTCATTTTCGCGTTTATCCCTTTCCTGCCTTTGATAATTTATAAGCTGATCAATTTTCGCAGCATATTCCTTTTCTTTCCGCTCAAGCTCATTTGTTTTTTTCGTTACCAAACCTTTCTGAGCAGCTTGAAGACGCTGACGATTGATTAATTCAGAACCAGCAAAATGTGAAATAGCTCTACGAATAGTAATTTCATCAGGATTAGTCTTAAAGTCAATTTTCTCTAATGCACGTTCAGCATCTTTTATTGTCCATCCTTCACCTGTAAGTAGCTTAATAGCCTGTGACTTATTCACTGTTCTAAATTTATAGGGTAAGGTTAATGTAATTTAAATTACGTATTTTTAGTATAAAACACGTATGCAGTAACTAGACTGGCAATTTTACCGAAAATCATTATTTACCAGTGAACCTACTACTGAGCATCAAGTGAGCATAAAACTGAGCATATCTCCCAGAAAAACACACCTACGCTAGAGACAGCAAACAAAAGCGTCAGGTAAATATTATGACTCAAACCCTAGAACAACAAACCAGTGGTTTATATCTGCAAAACTCCAGCAAACAGATTGCTTTTCCCCTCAAACACACTGAAGTAAAAGCCAAAATCGCTGGTAACATCTCACGGGTAGAAGTTACCCAAAGCTTTGAAAATCCTTTTACCACAACCCTAGAAGCCGTTTATATCTTTCCCTTACCCGACGAAGCCGCCGTTGATGATATGCTGATTCGCATAGGCGATCGCACAATTCAAGGCAGCATCAAAAAACGCCAAGAAGCTGTAGCCATTTACGAACAAGCCAGAAAACAAGGACAGACAGCCGGACTTCTCGAACAAGAACGAGACAATATCTTTACCCAATCCCTGGCAAACATCAAACCAGGTGAACAAATCGATGTGATTATTCGCTACAGCGACAGCCTAAAATTTGAGGGAGGAAATTATGAATTTGTCTTCCCAATGGTTGTTGGCCCCCGTTACATTCCCGGAATTACCATCGGAGAAAATGCTGTCGGGGGTGGTTCAGCCATTGCACCCATGACTTTAAATCAAGATACCGATTTAGTTTCAGATGCTTCTCGCTTAAACGCTCCCACTTTGCCAGCAGGAATGCGCTCAAGCCATGATATTAATGTCACCATCGAAATTAATGCTGGTGTTGAGATTCAAAATATTAACTCACCCTCTCACCAAATCCAAATCATCCGTGAAGGAGAGTTAGTGAATGTCAAATTAGGAGGTGGAGACACTATACCCAATAAAGACCTAATTTTACGCTACCAAGTTGCCAGTAATAACATCCAAACAACCACGCTGACCCAAGCTGATGAACGGGGTGGACACTTTGCACTATACCTGATTCCTGCCTTTGAATATCGTCCTGATGAGATTGTCGCCAAAGATATGGTGTTTCTCATCGACTCCTCCGGTTCTCAAAGTGGCGAACCACTGATGCAATGTCAGGAATTGATGCGTCGTTTTATCAATGGACTAAACCCTGACGACACCTTTAACATTATTGATTTTTCTGATACCACACAGCAACTTTCACCCGTTCCTCTTCCCAATACTTCTGCAAATCGTTTATTAGCAATCAACTATATTAATCGGTTAAACGCTGGCGGTGGAACCGAGATGTTAGGCGGTATCCGCACCGTCTTAAATTTAAAAGCCACAAATCCGGGACGTTTGCGAAATATTGTTTTACTAACTGATGGCTATATCGGCAACGAAAACCAAATTTTAGCAGAAGTAAAACAGCGTCTCCAGCCAGGAACCCGCCTTCATAGCTTTGGTGCAGGTAGTTCGGTGAATCGTTTCTTACTCAATCGGATTGCAGAATTAGGACGGGGTATTGCTCGGATTATTCGCCACGATGAACCTGTAGATGAGGTGGTAGAAAAATTCTTCCGCCAAATAAATAATCCAGTTCTCGCCAATATTCAATTGCAATGGGAGGGTAATGGGGAATCACCAATCATGTATCCTTCTACACCACCAGATTTATTTGCAGAGCAACCATTAGTGCTATTTGGACGCAAACCAGACGCGCATTCTGGAAAGTTGCACATCACTGGCATTGCTGCGGGTGGTAGGCGTTATCAGCACAGTTTTCACCTGAATTTTCCCCAAACAGGTAATCCCGCGATCGCTCAACTTTGGGGACGTTCCCGCATTAAGGATTTAATGAATCAAATGGTGAGTGGAGACACAAAGGGAGGTGTGGAAGCAGTAACAGATACGGCTTTGACTTATCAATTATTATCACAGTATACCGCTTTTGTTGCCGTCAGCGATGATGTCAGAGTCAATCCCAACCAGGATTTTATATCTGTGCAAGTACCTGTAGAAATCCCTGAAGCAATCAGTCATGAAGGTATTTTTAGTAACGTAACTTTTGGTGCTGCTCCTGGCGGTGGAATGGCAAGGAGTCGCCAGCAGGCGAAGAAACAATCTGCACCAGCCTTACCATCTCCAATGTCTGTATTACCACCACCATCCCCAATGTCTGCACCAGCAAAACCGATGCAACGGTTTGAAGAAATGGAGTCATTAGCGATGGAATGCGATATTCCAGCATCAGAGCGAGAAATCGGATTTGCAGATGATGATGGTTTTAGTAATCTTGATAGCCTGTTCTCAGTTTCCGAAAGCTCGATGCCACAATTGGAAGATTTAAAAACCCTACAGAAAGAAGAATCTTCTGTTCCTCGTTTAGAGGTTGTGAGCGTGACGGGATTGAATCAGCAGATGATTTTTCTGTTGACTCAATACTTGCAAGCAATTCAACTCCCTAGAGGTTTTGATGGTGATTTGGTGTTTGAATTCCAACTTAGCCAGGGACGGGTGAGACAGTTGGTGCTGGATGAGCAGGCTTCATCACTGAAGGAACAGACGGTGATTGAATTAATTAGGCGATCGCTTTTAGCTTGGCTACCCGAAGAGATACTCACCAGTACGGTGCTGTTAACACTTCGGATTCAACCGTAATCGCTCCTTTATCAATATAGTGGAGGAGAGCGATCGCTAAGAGGGTTGGCGTAGGCATTGCTACCCCCTCACAGGTATAGGTATTTAACAAATGTGGCTGAAATGGGGTTTTTCTGTTGGTTGAGATTCAAATTTTAATTTCTGATTCCCTACCCAAGAATAAAATTTCGTTATTTGAACCACGTTTATAACTCTGTTTGAGAATGCCCACTCATGCCCAAATAAAAAACCTATATCTGTCAGGTAGGGTGCAATACTTTTCGAATCAACCCCTTTTCAAAAAACCTCTAAGTGGTAATGCAAAATAAGTCAATACAGTTTTTTTAGCCAAAGTACTTTATACAAGTACTTTTGTCTAGATTAGTTACTACCACAAAAAAAACTGTCATAATTACAATCAGGTAAACACTCACTTCAGAAATATATTAAGAATAGAGATTCAATAATTTCTTCATACCGAAGTCTTAAATGCTATTAAAAATTGAAATATTTTTCTGCAAGCAACAATTTCAAAAAACGTAAGACATACATCTGATGTATTTTCTTCGTAGTTATGGTTGAAATTGTTAAATTTTATGTTAAAAATAACAGTGCTTGTTTTTGTAGTGTTGTCTATGTTCTATATTTTAGTTTTAAAAGATGCTGACACGTCTATGGTTTATATGCTTGGTGCAATAGTTTGTACACTTTTATCAATAAATAATAAACTCTAATCTAAAAATTAATGGATCTTCAGTACGTATAATGTACAACACCTATTCATTGCATGAAGACGAAAATGCACAGGTGTAACGAAAAATTCCTAGTATAAATTGTAGAATTTTACTCCTTAATTGTCACAGAAATATTTAGCCGACACTGTAAAAAGTATCTTTTTAATACTTTGGGATAAACAATTATTCTGGTTGCTCTCGGTATCTGATTTGATAGTAAGACGAATGGCAGATTAATATTTGGCGTTGCTGATTAGATATATGAATCTTGGTGTAGAGACGTTGCATTGCAACGTCTCTACAAGGGTTTTGAAATTACGCAAAATCATTTTCATACCTGAATTCAGCAACGCCTAATATTTTATTTACAAATCAGCTCTCAATGAACACCCCACCGTTATGAATGTGTTTTAAATACATGAAAACTGCTGTAAAATGAGGGGATCGGCAGATATTAATTTGCATCAAGACTACCACAAAGATAAGCATCTCTGCGGTAGTTCTAAGTCAAAGACTATTAAAGTAAAGGAAAAAGAGGCAGGTCTAGCTTAATTTGCTACGTTCAATTATCCCAATTCTAGAAAGTAGAGTTCTTGAACTTAGTTAACCCATCGCTTCCACAGCACTTAGCATGAAATTAATTCGCTGCTCAAACTCTAGATTTTTGATCAATGCAACAAATTCATCGGTTTCACCAGGAAGTTGATAATCGGAGGGTACTTGAATTATGCTTCCATCCTCCATTCCTTGTGCCAGCAGGAACCAAACGTCTAATTTAGCATTGGGACTTAGACTATTATAGGTTTGGCTGATATCGTTAGCTGCACCATTAATAATGTCGCGTTGTGCTTGCAGTTGGTGTTCTTTAGACAAGTCCAGGAATTTGTCAAACACTGCTTTGGCAGGAGTTTCAACGCTTAGAGGAGGTGCTGGCTTTAGCTGCTCTTTAAGATCAAGATAACCGAACCAAAGTAGGGCTAGCTGAGTATCTACATCAAAGCGTTGAAAAGTTTCTAAAGCTGGTCTTGTTGCTTCATCAATTGTGTAAGTCATAAAAAACTCCAACTAAGTTAAGTGTATTCGGATTTGCTCAGTTACTTACTGAGAAAATTGCTTTCAGTGCTTCATACAACTTAACGAACAAATCCAGATAGATAACCCTACTTAGGATAGGTATAAGACTCACCACATAAGACAGATATACATAACTCAAGTTGCTAGTTACAAAAATGCCTGCTTCGATGTATAGAAAGCAAAGATATTTCGATGTCTACAAACCTTACAGCAGTTTTCATGTATTTGAACCACATCCGTCGTAGTAGGGGCGGAAGGTCTTGCGCCCCTACCCTATGGTCTATTTACCTGAAAATCGCTGTAATTAGCCTTTGGTGTTTCCGAAGCATTCTGTTACGCAGATAAAGCGCTAATGTTATAGTAGTATAGGGAATGAGCTAACATTTCCCTCAATTCACGGCATTTGCATATAAGATAGATACTCTAATGCGTGAATAAATATCTGGAGAGGTGTCCGAGCGGTTCATGGTGACGCACTCGAAATGCGTTTTGGGGAAACCCAACGGGGGTTCGAATCCCCCCCTCTCCGTTTAAAAATATTTCTCAAGAACTGGACAAACAGATTGTGTTTGGCTTAAAAACTGGCACGTATAATTATTTGCAAGTGAAACGTTCTCATATTTACGTGTCTACTGAGTCAAATATTGCTCAAAAACACTAAAGTATACAGCGCCAACACAAATTTTTGGGATAAACTAATGCCATCGTGTGAGGAGTGAACGATGGCAAATCTCAGCCTGGAGAAAGGGTTTTCATTTAGTTTTATCAGTATCTGTTTATATCTGGGTATTAGTGTAGGAGTCGTTATTCGGCTGGGGCAATCACAGCAATTAAACGCTGCGACTACACCCACTGAACCTGTATCATTACCCTTTGCTATTCCTGAACGTAGGTTATTAACACCAAAACAGCAAATTTCTTCAGGTATTATTACTATCAAAGCTGTTGGAGATATTATTCCCGGCACTAATTTTCCTAACTATAGATTGCCCCGGTTCCGAGATCAATTATTACCAAAGTCAGTGAGATCCCACTTGCAAGGATCAGATATTTTATTTGGTAACTTTGAAAGTAGTTTAACTAATTATCCTTACACTACCAAAGATACGAGTAGAGGACAAGTCTTTGCTTTTCGCTCTCCACCTGGATATGCTCGGCTATTTGCTGAAGCTGGTTTTAATGTGTTTAATATGGCAAATAACCATGCAATGGATTTCGGCCCGGTAGGGTTCAAAGATACAAAGAAAAATCTTGAGGCTGTGGGCATTGCAACATTAGGTCATAAAAATCAAATTCTCTATTTGAAAGCTAACAATATCCCTGTGGCAATGGTCGGGTTTTCTCCTTATGAAATGTATAATTCCATCCATAATTTAGGAGCAGCCCAAGCACTTGTAGCAGAAGCAAAAAATAAAGCAAAGATTGTAGTAGTATCGATGCACGCTGGAGCCGAAGGGACTGGGGCACTACATATTAAGAATCAGACAGAGTTTTTTTATGGAGAAAACCGAGGTAATTCAATCCAGTTTGCTCGAAATATGATTGATGCGGGAGCAGATTTAGTACTAGGACATGGGCCTCATGTTCCGAGAGCAATGGAAATTTATAAGGGAAAGATCATTGCCTATTCTTTAGGGAATTTTTTAGGATATCGAACTTTGTCTACAAATGCCCAGACGGGTGACTCGATGATTTTAGAAGTTAAACTCAACTCTATGGGAAATCTGATATCAAGTAAAATTATCCCTGTGCGGATGAATCGGCAAGGAATCCCTCAAATCGATCAATATTTTCGGACTGTAAAACTTATACGTTCTTTGAATAATCAAGCTTTCCCCAAAAATCCGGTAAAGATTAATAAGAAAGGGGAAGTTGTTGTACAGAAAAGTAAATCAGGAATTTAGCTAACAATGAAACAAAAACTACTCGTGATTTTTATCATAAAAATTACATAATAAAATATTAATTTGGCCAGTCTTTATAAGATTAATCTGAAACCCCAAAAAGCCCCATTAGTAAACTCTTTAAACGTTTAAGGAGTTTCCTGATTAGCTGATATAATTACGGAGGAAAAACTGATAAATATCAGCAGCAATAATATTTCAGGTTATAAAAAGCTAGCTTGCAGCAAGAAAACTTGTTAAGCGACGGCTCTTTTATAAAGGCTCGCAAGAACTGGTTTGTATTCATATAAAACAGAATAAGTCCAGTTGGAATTCATGTATAAATACGGCGTTTTTTTGGAAAATATGGCAAATAATATAAATTTCTAAATGTGTAGTAACGATAATTTTATCTAGTTTGGATTATCTTGAATCTTGTAATGGCAAATATGGACATATTGATGGATATATCTACTTGCAAAAAATTAATATTATATTCAAAAAAAACCAAAAATTTCCTCATTAAGTAGCACTTTTTGGTGGGGAATAAATGGATGTAGTTATTTCGAATACTGATGAATATAGCTTATAAATATAGATTTATTAAGTAAAGATTATGATTTATCAGCTAACCGAAATATTTAAAAGTCTTGAAACAAAGTTTTGTAATTTATTGGGTACTGATAAGGGCGATAGCACACTTCAGCATTGCCAGTTTATAGGAGTCAGCAGTTATGTCTTCCTTTTCAAAAAAAATCATAGCTCGTAACTTGATTCACCGTTTGCCATTGCGATCACTCTTGATTGTTCCATTTGTCCTGCAAATCTTTGCAGCGGTTGGGTTGACGGGGTATATTTCCTTACGGAATGGGCAGAAGGCAGTCAATGATGTTTCTGTTAAGAGAGTCAACAGATTGATTTCAATCTGCCAACTGGAAGGCAGTTTGTGCAAGTTTCAGCACGAGGCATTGATTGGTTGAGCATAGTTGTCGTGCCGGAATCGGACTTTATGGCACAAAATTAATGCCAATAGGCGCAACACGATTTTGCTCTGCTTGGGTGCGTTGGGTTTGGCAACCATTATAGGTATCTATACCTCCCGTTGGATTACCCATCCCATCCTTAAATTACATCAAGCGACTGAAGCGATCGCCACTGGGAACCTTGATCGCACTGTAGAAGTGAAAGGCATCAATGAATTAGAAGCATTGGCGCGATCGTTTAATCAAATGGCGGCACAACTCAAAACCTCCTTCACCGAACTCGAAGAACGCGTTGCCGAACGCACGGTTGAACTTCAGCAGGCGAAAGAAGTAGTCGACAGTGCAAACCATGCCAAGAGTGAATTCTTAGCTAACATGAGCCATGAGCTACGTACACCGCTCAACGGCATTCTCGGCTTTGCCCAAATTTTAAATCGCTCCAAATCTCTACCCGATAAAGAACGTCATGGGGTGAATATTATTCATCAGTGCGGCTCTCATCTTCTGACACTGATTAACGACATCTTAGACCTATCCAAAATCGAAGCCCGCAAACTCGAACTCATCCCCAAAGCCATCCACTTTCCCGCCTTCTTGCAAGGAATTGTGGAAATTTGTCGCGTCCGGGCTGACCAAATTCAAGTTGCAATTGCGGATAATGGTATTGGGATGAGCGAACAAGTCAAAGAAAAAATATTTGACCATTTATTTACTACTAAAGCTGTTGGTCAAGGAACTGGCTTAGGGTTAGCGATCGCTTATCAAATCATCACAGAAAAACATAAAGGGTTGCTTTCTATAAATTCTACACCCGGTAAGGGAACTGAATTTTTAATTACCATACCGATTCTGGCTGAGATTCGGGGTTAAAGCAGAGCAAAGGTATACCTACATCTGTCACAGAAGGGTAACTCCCAAGTATTTCTTGATACAGAAAATCCCCTTTTGGGGTGTGAAGACAAAATCTAAAATTGACTAATTATTGTCATCTTGTAGCTTTTCTGGCAATTTGCGATCGCTCTGGGGTTGATTATCAGTTGGTGAATTTTGCTTTTCTAATGTTGGTACTACTACGGCAGAAGGATCTGACTGTTTGGATTGTGTCGGTGGTGCTGCTGGTATAACCACAGAATTTGGTGGAATTATCGGTTGAGGGGAAGCAGAATTCTGATTAGAAGCGGGTGAGTTATTTTGTGGCAATGGCGCAGGGGAAGCACTACGAGATGACCGGATCGCCCGTAGTTTTTCCACTAGCGAGGGTGTGGGGGAAACGCTAGGTGAAGATGGAGATTGCTGCAAATCGCCCCGTTGTGATTCTCCTATAGGACTGCTAGGAGTTTCTTCGGGGGAAGAACGGCGATTACGTCGGCGCTGCTTGGAATTAGAAAGAGGTGCTGATTCTGTTCTTGAGGGGGTGTTAGTCTCTTCACCATTTTCTAAGCTAGGTACTTTCGCGGCTGGTTGTTGAGTAGGCTGTTCAAAAAGCGGCTTTGTGGTTGGCTGCGGCTGAGATTTGGGTAAAATGCTAGTGATGCCAAAACCTGCTGTAGCAGCAACTAAGGCTACACCTACACCCATGAGTATTTGAGATGATCCCGGTTTTTTTACCAGTGGATTTTCTTTAGCAATGCTTTGGTTGGGCTGTGCTAACACAGATGGCTTATGAAGGCGATTTTGGCCAGTTTTTCCAAGTAAAGTTGCAGCTTGTTGGGCAGATAAATTAACAGTTGGGACTGCATAAGTTGCTAAGGCTTCCGGTGTCATCAGTCCCTCATTTCCAGGTAGGAGTTGTAACCACTCAGCAACTGTCGCTGGTCGAAAACGAGACTCCACCGCCATACCGCGCATTATTGCCTGATTGACAGCAGCACTCAAGTGTGGTTGCAATTCGCGGGGGGAAGGCATTTGTTCGCGATCGCGCAATAATGCTGGCATAGGCACTTGTGCTGTCAACAGTGCATACAAAGTTGCGGCTAAACCATAAACATCAGTGGCGGGTGTGCGCGGCGCTTGCGTCAAATATTGCTCAATTGGAGAATAACCTTCAGAAACCAGACCAGTGTGAGTCTGTCTGACATTGCCATTAAATTCCCTGGCAATGCCAAAATCAATTAGTACTACTTCTTGTGTTCCTTGACGAAGAATAATATTATCTGGTTTAACATCTCGGTGCAGCAAACCATTGTTATGTACTACCTGTAAAGCTGCTCCAATTTGCCGAATGTAATGAATTGCTGTGGCTTCAGGCAAAGTTATTCCTGGTAATACAAATGCGTCTCCCAAGGTTTCGCCACGAATGTATTCCATTACCATGTAAGGCAGTCCAGCTTCCACAAAAAAGTCACTGACTCGGACTATATTTGGATGAATACAGGTAGCTAATCGTCTGGCTTCATCTTGGAATTGGCGCTCAAATTTCGCAAAATCAGGATGTTGTCGCAGCCGTTCATTGATGGTTTTCATCACCACCTCCTGGCCCAAGTAGTGATGGGTAGCTTTAAATGTAATCCCAAAGCCACCCCGCCCTATTTCTTGAATTAGGGTATATTTTCCATCTTGCAAAATTGTGCCTGCTAACATAAAGAGTCCTGAATCCTGAGTGAGCAGATAAATAGCGAGTCCTGAGTCTTGAGGAATTTCTAAAAATTTTCCCGTATTTTATATGAGGCAGGGTTTATTACCTGTCTATTCTACGGGATGATTTAGTTGTCGGAACTCCCTAAGCGAGAAAACCTCCCCACCTCACAAAAGTTTTATCTTTTTCAGATGATAACGCGGGAGTCAAGAAATTCTGAAGCAGGAAAAAGACTTAAGCTATCTGCTACATCCGTAATGTTAAGGAGAAAATACGATTCGACGCGCTAGTTGCTACAACATAGTTTCTTAATTGACGCTTTAATTTCGTCTTAATTCAGCACAAGCTGAAACACTCAAAGCACTCTCCCAGCCAGCTATTCACCGCTACCTTGACTACTTTGAGCTAGATTCACCCAACAGCAGAGGATTTACACTCGTACTGATTCCCAGCCCAATCTCTAGAAGCACAACTCAAAGCTGGGCGTAGTTTCAGTGAAGAAGAAGTTAAAAAACTAGCAAAAGCCATTCTATAAATTCTCAAATATCTACATGGTCGTCAAACGCCCATAATTCAGCGTGATATCAAACCAAGCAATATTCTATTAACAAATAGCTCTGGTTGAGTGATTCGCTAGGCTTACCAATTACTAAAGAGTAAATCACAAACTAAATTCTGCTGCGCCATCTTCATCCACATTTGAATCCTTACCCATAGCAGTAGGTTTAAATTTAGAGCCATGAATTAATTCACCGAATGCAATTCCTGAATTTTGATGAAGAATATTCAGCACACTCATAAAATCTCGCACAATTTCTCCTGGTGTCAGTAATGCTTCTGCACCCAAGCGATTAATAATTTCTTGCACAAACTCTTTCAACTCACGATTTGTCAAAGTCTGTTCATAACCAAAATTAAGTGCATGAATCTCAGCTAAACGTTGCAGAAGGGTTAAGATTTCTACTTCACTCAACGGATTTAACCGAATTACTGGCCCTGAATTTTCTTGAACATTAGCTTGGGCAACAAAACGACTTTCTTTTGTGCGTCTTTGCCAAGCTTGGTCTGCAAAAAGTCCGCGTTTAGGGTCTTCTAAAAATTTAGTTGTTCCACCAACAACAATTCCAAGATGTTCTGCTTTACATTGCATGGTGTCGTTAAACATTGCCAGGAGTCGATTATAATTCTTTTCTCGCGTTACCGTAGTAGATATTTGATATAAATGTACGGCTTCATCAACTAAAATTAACAGTCCTTTATAACCAATCTCAGCGACAAACTTCGCAAACAATTTTATATAGTCATACCAACTATCATCATCAATAATAACGCGCACTCCTAAAGCTGCTTTCGCCTCAACTTTAGTAGTAAACTCTCCCCGCAACCAGCGCATTGCCGCATTTTTTAAATTATCATCATCCATTCGGTAGCCACGCCAATAAGCAATAATTACGCTACCAAAATCGAAACCATGAACTAAGTCTTCAATATATTGAACTACTTCCCTAATTTTTGATTCAACTTGGTCATCAAAACCATCGTCATTGGGACGCATTTCAGTTTCTTTAACCACTTCTTGTTGAATTTTATTAATCCATCCTTCTAAAATCGAGACTAAAGCACCACCATCAGGACGAGTTTTTGTAGCTAGGTGGCTCATTAATTCTCGATATGTGGCTACACCTTCATTATTGCTCCCAGCTAATCGGCGTTCAGTAGATAAATCAGCATCCGCTACTACAAAACCTTGCTCCATAGCGCGGTTACGAAGTAGTTGCAGTAAAAAACTTTTTCCGGAACCGTAGTTACCAATTATGAAGCGAAATGCTGCTACACCTTCTGCAATATCATCAAGATTTTGTAATAGGCTTTTTAGTTCTTTTTCTCGACCTACTGCGATATATTCAACTCCTACTCTTGGCACTACCCCCGCACCAAGGGAATTGATTAAACCAGTGGAGATTTTTTTCGAGATTTTGAGCTTTGCCATGTATTACACTTCTTTTTATTCTAAACGCATAAGCACGCAGTAAATAGGTAAGGTACATATTCACCTTACTACTAACTTGACGACAGCAATAATATTTTAATTTGTCGACGCATGTCTAGCCATGAGACTTTCATGCGTTGCGATCATTTTTTTGACATGGGTAATATGCTCATGATAAACTTCTGGAATTTCCGAATCTGAGTTAATTATTAATTCCCCAATAGTATCATTTGCCCGTTCATTTATAGAATCGATTAAAAGATTCGGCATAGTGATATTTGCTTCGGCAATTTTTTTAATAGCAGCCTTGGGATTATCTTGCTCAACTATAGCTTTTAATACTTGTAATTCGTATCCTAGGAGATTTTCTAAAAAATTAGTCCATTCTTCAGGTATATTTTCTGATGTCTCAATTTCTGAATTATTTATGACTGCTGTAGTTTCCATTATTTCAGAAAAGGGAAACAATTCAGTATCATCTTCTTGGAAATTATCAACTAAAGGTTCTTGATTAAATGTTTCTAGTTGTTGGAGTAATTCCCATACTTGATTTTGCAATGAATCTCGTTCTTCTTGCAATAATGAAATTTGCCCTTGCAACTGCTGTAATTCGACTTTGTGTTCTGCTAGTTGGGTTTGTGAAGAATGTAGGATAGCTTGAATATTTTCTCTTTCGGTTTTTGTCGCTACAAGCAACTGATTTTTTTGGGTTGTCTCAACTTCTAATTCTTGAATTGCAATTCGCAGTTCGTATAGTTTTTCTTCTAATTGGGGTTTGAGTCTGCCTAAAAGAGTTAAATTACTTTCAACTTCTTGTTTCTCTTGTTGGAGTTCTGAAATTTGGCTTTGCAATTGCGTGATTTCAGCACGAGATACATTACAATTTGACTCTAGACGACGCTTTTCTGCTGTAAGTATAGAAAAAGCATTGTTCAATTCTGTTTGATTTTTCTGCAAGTTATTAATTTCAGTTTGCAGGATATTTATTTCAGTTTCTAGCTGTTTTTTTTGTCCGGTAAATGTTCTTAACTCTCGATGTAAACTATCTCTTTGGTTACGGCTTTCTGCAACTTGATTTTGGAGTTGCTGTGACTCTGCATATAATAAATTATGATGTTCTTCGATTTGATTGATTTCTCTGACAACACGAGCTTTTAGCCCCTCCATTTCTTTAATTCGTTTGCGGAGAGAACCTAAAACAAACATTTCATAATTTCTTCGCCGCTTATCTACAAATAATGCTGTTGCATAGATAGTAGCGGCAGTAATTAAACCTGTGAGAAAAGCTTTATTAAAATCCCAGCTTGGGACGAGACTAAGACCAAAACTCACACTAAAGGCAACTATTCCTAGTATAAATCGATTGCTGATCGTTACTGATTGCATATTGCTCGTTTTTAGCGTAGTGAAATTATCAGAATAAGTAAGTTTCATACTAATTCGTAATAGTCGCCATTGGCGTAGCATCTCGTAGAGAAGGCGAGAAGCAAGCTACGTAATTCGTAATTACATTGGTGGACACCAAAATGTAATTACAAATTAGAATACACAGGTGATTCTGTTTGGTTAAATAAGGCATTTTTCCAAAGTTTTGTATCATAGTATTTCTGAAATATCTAGTTTTAGTTACTGGCGCATCATATTGTTATGTAACTAACCAAAAAATTTAATCATCAATAAATTAATTTTAATCCGAAGTATTAGATGTATGGTTATTTGCATAAAGAAGTCTTAAATCTGCTTTTAAAAAATCAACAAATTGCCGTGCTGTGCGTCCAGAACGACCGTTGTGGCGAGTTGCCCACTGTAATGCTTGAAACTCTAAATCTTCTTGGGTAATATTAATTTCAGCTTGTGCTGCTAGATGTTGTACTATCTTCAAATAAGTTTTCTGATCGGCTGGTTCAAAGGTCAAGGTTAAACCAAAGCGATCGCTAAACGAAAGTTTCTCCTGCATCGTATCCCAAGCATGGATTTCCTCATTATCCTTGGGGGTAGGTCTATCCACAAAGAACTCCCGAATCAAGTGGCGGCGATTGGAAGTAGCATACACAACTACATTTTGCGGCCGCGCGGTTAAATTACCTTCTAAAACTACCTTGAGCGCTTTAAAGGCATCATCATCTTCTTCAAAGGAAAGATCGTCGACAAAGATAATAAACTTTTGTGACACTCCTCGTAAATGTTCCACAATTTCTGGTAGGTCTTTTAAATCAGATTTTGTCACTTCCAATAAGCGGAGACTACGCTCGCTATATTCATTCAACAAAGATTTCACTAAAGAAGATTTGCCAGAACCACGACTACCGTAAAGTAATACATGAAGTGCCATCTCTCCTGATAATAAAAACTCTGTATTTTTTAACAAAGCATCTCTTTGAGACTCGTAACCTACAAGCGCACTCAACTTAACCGGATCAGAATATCGGATACCGATAAACTGCCCAGCTTGCCAACGTAAAGCGCGATATTCTGCAAATAAACCAGAGCCACATTGCCGATAATAAGCCGCCAACTCTTCTACAGCATCACCCCAATTATCTAAGTCTTGTAAATATGTAGCGAACTTTGTCTCTACTCCTACGAATTCTTGCTCTTTATACCACACTACTGGCGAAATCGGCATGTGAGCTACGTTTTGTATCCACTCACTCAAAGAGGCGCTGCTACATTCATAGAGACTTTGCAATATTTGTAAATCATGCTGTACTGCTGCTACTAAAGCTGGGGGCAATTCTTCAAATTCTTTCACTTCAGCCAGCTTTGTAAAAGGATTCTTAGAGAAGAGAAGTTGAGTAATTAAATAGTCTTCCCAATTTTGATTTTTAGCAGCTAACGCGTGGAAGTAACGACCGTAGGCTTGGAGACAACCACGTGCATCAGAGTCAGTGTAACGTATAGCTTGCAACAGTTCCAGAAATGCTATCCCTACTTCGCCTTGGAGAACAGACTGGTACAGTAAAAGTGAGTCCGCTTGACGCTGGAGATATTGGACTTTTGTATATAAGGAAGTACTTGTTATTGGCATCGCTTGATTATCCATCAATCAACTGTGTGGTATAGCTATTTAGCTATGGTAAATTGTCTGCTGACCTTGGTAGTAAAGTCAAAATCTACAGATGTATTAACAATGAATTTAAGTATAATTGCTGCTTTCGCCTACGGCATCTTAGCGATCGCTGGTGGCATTATTGGCTATATTCAAGCTAGAAGTAAGGTTTCACTGTTAAGTGGTAGTATTAGCGGTCTATTACTAATACTCGCTGCTTACTTTCAACTCCAAGGGCAAACCTGGGGTTCGATTTTAGCAGTGTTAGTTACTGGTATTTTAGTAGTGGTCTTTGCAGTTCGGCTGGCTAAAACACGCAAGTTTATGCCGGCGGGATTAATGACGATTTTGGGGATGGTGGCATTGGCGGTGATGGTGAATCAAATAGTGGCTTTAAAGTAGCATCAGTCTCAATACTTTTCGGTTAAGGGGGAAAGGGGAAAGGGAAAGGGTTTGAATTTACTTCTTCCCCAAGCCCAGTAACCTTTCCCCAGATCAGAAGAGAGATTGTTAGGTTTATCCGAAAAGTATTGACATCAGTCTATAAGCAATAACCACCTTCCTGTTTTTATATCTAAGGGTATGCATTAACAAGGCAAACCGACGCATTCACAGGGCAAGCCAACGCATTCACAATGCAAGCTAATGAATTCACAATGCAAGCCGATGCATTCACAATGCAAGCCAATGCATTCACAAGTCAAGCCGATGCACTAACAAAGCACGGTATTGCTAAGTTTAATTCGCTACGAATTTATGAAATGCTGTAGTTAGCGCAAAATCTGGTCAATCATCCGGTTCGCCTGGGAAGCATAACTTCCCCCGAATAAATTGAAGTGATTCAAAATGTGATATAGGTTATAAAGTGTTTTTCTCTGCTCATAGCCTGCATCTAAAGGAAAAACTTCGTTATAACCTTTGTAAAAGGCTGCGGGGAACCCACCAAATAATTCTGTCATGGCAATATCAACTTCGCGATCGCCAAAATAAGTTGCTGGATCAAAAATCACGGGTTCTCCTGACGCAGTACACCCGGCATTTCCGCCCCATAAATCGCCATGTACTAAAGAAGATTGTACTTGGTGCGCCAATAGTTCAGGGATAGCTGCTAGTAATTTTTCTTGCTGGGGAAAATTTCCTCCCCGTCGCCTTGCCAACTGAAATTGATAACCAAGGCGATGTTTAATATAAAATTCTGTCCAGTCTGCTGTCCAAGTATTGATTTGGGGCGTTGAACCAATGGTATTGTTAATTTTCCAACCAAACCCTTGGCTACTACTAGCTTGATGCATCGCCGCCAACTTGCGCCCCATCTCTTGCCAAGTATTGCTGTTACCATTACCAAGTTCTAACCATTCCAGCACAATGTAGCTAGAGTTCTCAGCTACACCCCAGCAAATAGGTTGTGGGATGCGAATACTAGCTGTTGCTAGCATTTCTTTTAAACCCAATGCCTCAGACTCAAACATCGCAACTTGGGATGCAAGGTTGAGCTTGACGAAGTAGGTAATCTCATCATTGGAAACAGCATAACCTTGGTTGATACATCCGCCACCAACCGATCGCCGTTGCTGACTCTGAAATTTTTCGTTAGTTATCTGGCTGATATGGGTGTCGATTTGAGTCCACATTGATTGAATTGGGGAGTGGTGGGAGTGGGGATGAGGGGGATGAGAGAGATGAGGGAGATGAGGGAGATATAACTAATGCCCAATTCCCCATTCCCCATTCCCCATTCCCATTTTTAATTTACGGCTTAACGACAACTACACCATAAGCATCTGGGGAAAGATACTCTTTGGCTGCTTGCATTAAGTCAGTTGCATCTTGACTTTGAATATAGTCTGGGTAGTTAAAGGCGGGTTCTAAATCTCCCAGCAAGGAATGATAGTAACCATACAACCCAGTGCGATCGCTTGGTGTTTCATTACCAAAAATAAATCTGTTCGCTACTCGCCGCCGTACACGGGCAATTTCTGATTCTGTGATTAACTCGGTTTGGACTGTGCGAATATGTTGAGCGATCGCATCCTCTACTTCTGCTAAATTTTCTACTGCACATTTAGCTGAAATATAAAATGTCCCTTGCAGCTGATTACTCATATTACTCACAGAAATTGAAGAAACTAATCCCCGTTCTTCTCGTAAATCTCTCACCAGTCTTGATGTCCGTCCGTGTCCCAAAACTCCAGCTAAAACATCCAATCCATAGGTGCGATCTAACTGCGCCATTCCTGGAACCCGCCAAACCATTACTAGCCTGCCTTGCTGGAGACTTTCATCTGTAAATTCTCGACGGACAATTTCTGTAAATGGTGACTCAGGATTTAGTGAGGAGTGGGGGGTGGGGAGTGGGGAGTGCTGAGTTTTATTAGCTTTTGTAAATCCTTCAGCAACGATCGCAATTAATTCTTCCACAGGCAAATTGCCCACAGCTACAGCAGTAATTGACTGGGGTTGATACCAACTATGATGAAAATCCCGCATCTGTTGGGGTTTAAGTTCGGCAATTACCGATTCTGGCCCCAATACCGCACGACGATAAGGTAGCTCATTATATGCTGTCTCCATTACCCGGCGAAATGTCCGCCGTTGGGGATTATCCTCTGAACGCCTAATTTCTTCTAAAACTACTAATCGCTCACGTTCAAAAGCATCATCGGGAATACTAGCATTTGATACTACATCTATTTGTAATGGAGCAAGCTGGGCAAAATCTTTGGGGGCAGTAGTTATATAGTAATGAGTATAGTCTTGGCTAGTAGCGGCATTGGTGACAGCACCCCGTTCTTCAATTCGACGTTCAAACTCGCCGCTAGCCAGTCGTTCTGTTCCCTTAAAAATCATGTGTTCTAAAAAGTGAGCCATACCGTTAATGGCATCAGATTCGACGGCTGAACCAACTTTAATCCATAAGTTGAGGTTTACAGCTTCAACTGGCATCTGCTCCGCTATGATTGTCAAACCATTGGGTAACTGATGCAGGGTTGGGCTATGAAGACGAGTAAATTTCCGCAGGGTTGAAGTCATTGCTACTTGTGTGAGGAGCTACGTTACCTCTTTATCTTATCCGCGACGCAAAATCTATATAAAAAGACCTCTCTCTAGCTTTAGAACTTTCAAATAAAAAAATATCCCCAAATCGATTGCAAAATCTCTCCATTCCTCTTCACTCTGTGTTCTCTGCGCCTCTGTGGTTCGATAATTTATTTCTTGGAAATCCCTTACTACGCAAAATCTGTCCCTTACCTAGTCGGAGAAGGACAGACTTTAACTTTAGTTCAAGATAGGGAAAGGTTCTGCGAACTAACGAGAGTAAGGATTATTGAAGGTTTCCCAAGCTGCCATAGCCGCTTTTTGCAGGCGAAAATTGAAGTCCACTAAGTCTTTCATCAATAAATACCAGTTTCTCTCAACTTCATCCTGAATTATCGCCCAAGAGTCCTCTAAGCGATCGCGTTGCATCAGTTTTCTACCTTCAACCAATTCTCGTGCTTGTCGCACAGCTTTCAAATAGGTTTCACGTGTGAGAGTACCTGCTGAATCAGCCTCAGCTTGAGCGCGTCTTTTTAGCGCCTCAATCAGCGCTTTGGTTTCGCGCTTCACTTCATCACTTTCGTTAGCCATTTCGGTTTCTACTAGTTCGTCGGTTTGAGAACTAATTTCTACAATTACTATGGATTCTGTAGATTCAATGACTGTGCTTTCAAAGGATTCGATGTTGTTAGCATTCATAGTTAAAACATCCTGAAATTGCAAAGTTTAGTCTTGGATGAAAACTACATCAAATGACAAATCAATAAGCTTTCGTTGGCAGTTGTTGCTCTAATTTCAATAATGCTGCAACTCGTGCTTCTGTAGCAGGGTGACTGGAAAATAAGTTACCTAAAAACTGTCCAGAGATAGAATTGATAATTAATAACGGTTCAAAAGCTGGATTGGCATTTAAAGGGATCTGTTTTGCTGAGGCTTCTAAGCGTTGTAATGCCCTAGCTAATGCACGGGGATTACCAGTTAATCTAGCAGAACCTGCATCAGCAGAGAATTCTCGTGTGCGCGAAATTGCTAGCTGAATAATTGTTGCAGCTAATGGCGCAAGCATTACTGTTAACAAAACTCCCAAAGGATTTGCACCTCTGTTGTCATCTCGTGAACCACCGCCAAACCATAAGCTATAACTCACCATTTGCGCTAGGAATGAGATCGCACCAGCAACGGTAGCAGCAACGGCTTGTGTCAGGGTGTCACGATTAATAATGTGCGTAAGTTCGTGAGCGATAACACCTTCGAGTTCATCGTCTGGCAATATATTCAAAATGCCTTCGGTGACGGCTACAGCAGCGTGTTCGGGATCGCGCCCTGTAGCGAAGGCGTTAGCACCTTGGCTTGGGACAATGTAAACTCTAGGCATAGGAATGTTAGCGCGATCGCTTAATCTCTGCACCATCCGATAAAGTCCTGGTGCTTCTCCTTCACTCACAGGCTGGGCCTGATATACTGCCAGAGCGATCTTATCTGATTGATACCAGGAAAATAGGTTTGTTGCTGCTGCCAAGCCAATTCCAATTATTAAGCCACTACTACCGCCAATTACCCAGTAACTAATTGCGATCAAAAGACCACTTAATGCAGCTAGTAAAGCAGCCGTTTTCACTTGATTTCCCATATTTTCGCTCTCCTACTAATGCTGTATAAATTTTCTAGAAACAGCATTACTTAAGCCATACTTTGATTGTATCCAGCTAAACTTAGATATATGGTACAGAAAACCTATCAGATAAGTACGGTTTTCCTACTTAACTTTTATAAAAAATAATTTAGTTTTTTTTGATACTTCTTCTTTTGGTAATATTTTTATTTATAGATAATAAAACGACATCTATCTCTAGAAGTAAATTATTTATTCTGGCAGAAATTAAGCAGTTATAGTATGAAACAGCTATATCAATTTGAACCGTTTACTAAATCATCGCTTCCAATTCTTCCAAAGCTTGAAAACTTCCTACTTGCCAACTGCGTTCCACGGCAGCAGGAATAATTTGAGTAATAGCTATATGTTCAAAATTAGGACTAGTATTAGATTTTATGTATGTCCAATCTCTGAGCAAATAAATAGAAAGGTTTCCACTGTCGTAAACCCATAATTCTGGGACTCCAATGGCTTCATAAGCATCAAGAGTAGTTTTCGATGTGACATCAGCTTCAATAGCTAAATCTGGCGGCGGATCATCAGGTTGTAAGCGGCGATGACCAATCATTTGTTGATAATTGTGAATATAAAAGCAAGCATCAGGTTCAACGCCTGCCACACCTTGCCGTTTAAAGGTGGTGGAACCAAAAGGTTGGTATCTGATATCTTTAGCCTTCAGCAATATTTTGACAATATCAGAAATTAAATCTTTGGGAATTTCATGTTCTGGTAAAGGAGCCATAATTTCTAAAGTACCCTGGCTGTAGGCAATTCGCGTAGTTCTTTTTTGTCCCAATTCTTCTAAAATAGATTCAAATTCTTGCCAGCTAACATCAGGAATAGTCACTGCGCTACCAGGTGCTAACTGTATCCGGCTAACAGCTTTGAAAACGGGGATAGCAGCAGTCATGTCGCTTCGCTCCAATTCAAAATTGAAAATTCAAAATTGAAAATTCAATATCTATTAGGTTGCGGTGGATAATACAGCCCACCGTAACCTTTAGATTAATAGAATGAGTTTAACAAAAGTGACTCAAAGCGATCGCTCTACACCTTAAACTTCTCGGTAATCCGCTTCATCGCCTCTTCGACATTCTCCCGGCTGTTAAACGCCGAAATGCGGAAGTAACCTTCACCCGCAGCACCAAAGCCAGAACCAGGTGTCCCCACAACGTTGACGGTTTGCAGCAACTTATCAAAGAATTCCCAACTGGATAAACCATTAGGAGTTTTTACCCAAACGTAAGGTGCATTCACGCCACCATAAACTGACAATCCGGCGGCTGTGAGTTTCTCACGGATAATTTTGGCGTTTTCTAGATAGAAACTAACCAATTCTTTGATTTGTGCTTGCCCTTCTTCAGAGTAAACCGCTTCGGCTCCCCGTTGAACAATGTAAGAAACACCATTAAATTTGGTAGACTGGCGGCGATTCCAGAGTTTCCATAGTTCGACATCGGAACCATCGGCGGCTTTTCCGGTGAGTGTCTTCGGTACAACGGTTAAGGCGCAACGAGTTCCTGTAAAGCCTGCATTCTTGGAAAAAGAACGGAATTCGATCGCAACATCTCTTGCACCTTCTATTTCATAAATTGAGTGCGGAATCGATGGATCGGTAATATAAGCTTCGTAGGCTGCATCAAAGAAAATAATCGAGTTATTAGCTTTGGCATAGTCTACCCATGCCTTTAAATATTCCTTGGTAGCAGTTGCGCCAGTGGGGTTATTGGGAAAGCAGAGATAAATTAAATCGACTTTCTTTGAGGGAATCTCTGCGATAAAGTTGTTATCAGCCGTAATTGGCAGATAAACTAAACCTTCAAATTCGCCTTTATCGTTAGCATCCCCAGTATTTCCCACCATAACGTTGGTGTCTACATACACAGGATAAACGGGGTCAGTAACGGCAATTATATTGTCATGACCAAAGATTTCCAGAATATTGCCCGTGTCGCACTTGGAACCATCGGAGATAAAGATTTCGGAAGCATCTATATTGGCTCCCCGTGCTTGGAAATCGTGAGCAGCAATTTTTTCACGTAACCAAGCGTAGCCTTGCTCTGGGCCGTAGCCTTTGAAGGTATTGCGATCGCTCATCTCTTCCACAGCTTTGATCATAGCTGTGCGGCAAGCCTCCGGCAGAGGTTCGGTAACATCACCAATCCCCAGCCGGATGATTTTAGCATCAGGATTCGCTTCTGCAAAGGCATTTACCCGCCGAGCAATTTCTGGAAACAGATAACCTGCTTTCAGTTTCAGGTAGTTGTCGTTAATAGTTGCCATTATATAGATTATGAAAAACGCCCTCAAATAGCTTACTGCTAATTTATGAGGGCGGGGAGTGGGGAGTGG
>NZ_JAAGOG010000110.1:0-27660 GCF_010747425.1 Nostoc sp. UIC 10630 | reverse complement strand
CCCCTGCCCCCCTGCCCCCTGCAATTCAAGATTCAGGAGTATGTTGCATTGAAACTTGTATCAGATCCAGCGATCGCTAACAAAATTCGTAAAATGAATCAGCGAGTCAGATGGCAAGATCCGTTAATTGTGGAACGGAACATCGACCAAACTCGCATGGTGTTGGAGGATGGTCAAGAAGATAATCCTGAGTTTTCATTTTTAGTTGTGGGTGATAGTGGTTCTGGTAAGCATCGGGGACACAATCCCCAACGACAGATAGCTGAACTGATGTTGCCTCATCACGATGAATCCCGTTTTATGCTGCATACCGGGGATGTAATTTACTTAGTGGGTTCGAGTGAATACTACCAGCAAAACTTCATCGAGCCTTACCGAGAGTTTATCTTGGGCGGAGAGCATCCGAAGCGGATTGCTTATGATCAGATGATTTTTAAGCTGCCCATTTTACCAGTACCGGGAAATCACGATTATTATAACTTGCCGATTTTATTGAGCTTTGCCTCTCTCACAACATTACCCCTTCGTCGTCTGTTGCGATCGCGCTTAGACCTAGATGTGGGTTTGCATGGCTCAGGAACTGGTGAGGCTTACGCACACGCATTTATAGACTATCTGAAGGCGTTGCAACTTCCAGGAGAGTTAAGCAGCCATTTAGATCAGCACTACACAGGTAAGACAGATACAGGTCTTTGTCTTAAGTATGAACCTGGGCATTTTACCCGCCTTCCCAATCGTTATTACACTTTTCGCTATGGCGGGATTGATTTCTTTGCCTTAGATTCTAATACATTTAACGATCCACCACCTCTACCTAAAACAAAACAAGGTGATGCCGATCGCAAAATCTTAGAAAAGCGCCGTGAAGATTTAGAACAAGAAAAACAGTACATTATTGAAACCTCGGCCAAGCTTCGTCCTGAAAACCCCATTGAAGCCGATCAATTAGACGATTACCACGCCAAGCTGTCACAAATTGAAGAAATTATTGTTGATATCAAGAAGCAATTAGCTAGTGACAAAACAATGCAGACTGATATTGAACAACTAGACTGGCTCAAACAAAGATTAATTGAATCTTGGAATAATTCAGAAGTTCGGGGAAGGGTGATTTATTTCCATCATCCTCCTTATGTAACTGAGGCGACAAAGTGGCAACAAGCACAAACTTTGATCATTCGCGATCGCTTTCGTGGTGTGCTGGATGCAGTAGCGAAAGAAATAGGTTCTCTAAATCAGGGTCGTCCTTTGGTTGATTTGGTATTAAATGGTCACGCCCACTGCTTAGAACATCTGGAGACAATGGATACAGGACACGCTGATTCTGGTATTCACTGGCTTGTTTGTGGTGGTAGCGGGTTTAGTTTACGCCGCCAAAGAATTGAGGGAGCAGATTTAATGGAGGAAAATAAATTAGTGGCGCGATCGCATCTCTTCATTGGTCGCAACGGTCAAGGTTCTCAGAAGCGACGACCTTATTCAGGTTTACGCATTGACGTTAAAGGCGATGGACAACCTAAGTTTATTGTCCGTCCTTTGGTTGCCGAATGGCATCAGCGACAATGGCATAATCGGGAACTTGAGCCACTGATCATCTAAAGATGAAAAAGAGGGGGAAAGGTCAAGGGGGAAAGGGGAAAGGGAACCCCATATTTAAAAACAGGTGTTTCAAGACATGGACGCTGCTAAGTTATCGCACTACCCCGCATTTCTCACTTGTGAGAAATGAGCTTGAGTGTGGGGGGTGTGGGGAGTGTGGGGGATAAGACTTCTTCCCCGTCCTCCCACACCCTGCCCTGACGAGGTTTCAGCTTTTCTTAGTGCCATTCGGCTTTATACCTTCTGGGGAAAAGTTTTTTCTTTTTCCCTTGCCCCTTACCCTTTCCCCTTTAGCCCTTCTTGGTAAAATATCCTTGAGCGATCGCCATTCAACTTTCACATCACGTTATCATCGGATATTGTGGAATTTCCGTGCGTAACTCGATAGCATCTATGACCGCCTCTCACTCTGAAACTCCATCTACCAAACCCGACGCAAGTACTTTTATTTCTGACCATCAACAGGTGGATCGCAGTAAGCTAAGTCAAATGTACTTGCATTATGTCGAGACGAAGGATAAATATCCTCACGCGGTATTGTTGTATCGGGTAGGAGATTTCTTTGAATGCTATTTCCAAGATGCTGTAAAACTAGCGCAAGAATTGGAATTAGTTCTCACTAGCAAACAAGCTGGCGAACAGGGACGAGTGGCGATGTCTGGTGTTCCACATCATGCTTGGGAACGCTACGCGACGATGCTAGTAGAAAAAGGTTATGCAGTTGTAATTTGCGACCAAGTAGAAGATGCTTCGGAAGCTGCGGGTAGATTGGTGCGGCGAGAAGTAACGCGCATTCTTACCCCAGGCACTTTGCTAGAAGAAGGAATGCTGAAATCCAGTCGCAATAATTACCTTGCAGCAGTAGTAATTGCCGCAAATCATTGGGGTTTAGCTTATGCAGACATCTCCACAGGGGAATTTCTGACAACTCAAGGTAGTGATTTAGAACATTTGACACAGGAATTAATGCGCTTGCAACCTTCAGAGGTGCTAGTTCCAACAAATGCGCCTGATTTGGGTAGCTTGCTACGTCCGGGAGAAACTTCACCTCATCTACCGGAGTGTTTGCCACCATCATTTTGCTATAGTTTGCGATCGCAAGTTCCATTTTCTCAAGGCGAAGCTAGACCTAGATTATTGCAGAAATTTAAAGTGCGATCGCTCGAAGGACTCGGTTGCGATCATCTTCCCCTCGCTGTTCGTGCAGCTGGTGGTCTTTTAGAATACTTGGAAGATACCCAAAAAGAAAACCCAGTTCCCCTGCAAAGACTCCGTACCTACACTGTCACCGACTACTTAATTGTTGATAGTCAAACCCGCCGTAACCTGGAAATTACCCAAACCGTCCGGGATGGAACTTTTCATGGTTCCCTACTCTGGTCATTGGATAGAACGAGTACAGCGATGGGTGGGCGGGCTTTACGGCGATGGTTATTGCAACCACTACTCGATATTAAAGGCATTCGGGCACGTCTTGATACCATCCAAGAATTGATGGAAAATACGCCTCTGCGTCAAGATTTACGGCAGTTATTACGCCAAATTTATGATTTGGAACGCCTCACCGGAAGGGCTGGTTCTGGTACAGCTAATGCTAGAGATTTAGTAGCTTTGGCAGATTCTCTCTCTCGTTTACCAGAATTATCTCATTTAGTTACTGAAGCACATTCTCCATTCCTCAAAGCTTTGCAGAAAGTCCCAAGTGTGTTGGAAGAATTAGCACAAAAGTTACACGCGCACCTTGTGGAGTCGCCACCCATACTAATCAAAGAAGGCGGATTAATTCGCCCTAGCGTCAATCCTCTTTTGGATGAAAGAAAAGCGACTGTAGAAGCAGACCAGCAATGGATTGCCAACTTAGAAGTTGAGGAGAGGGCTAAGACGGGAATTTCGACATTGAAGGTAGGATTTAATAAAACTTTTGGTTATTACATCAGTATTTCTCGCACCAAAGCTGACCAAGTACCTGCTAATTACATCCGCAAGCAAACCCTGACCAATGAGGAACGTTACATTACCCCAGATTTGAAGGAACGAGAAGCCCGGATTCTCTCGGCGCGGGATGATTTAAATCAGTTGGAGTATGAGATTTTTACGGCATTGCGGGAAGAGGTAGCACAAGAGGCGGAAGTAATTCGCAATCTATCTCGTGCAGTCGCGGCGGCGGATGTATTGTGTGGTTTGGCTGAGTTGGCAGTGCATCAAGGTTATTGTCGTCCAGAAATGTTGTCGGGAAGGGAGATAAACATTGTTGATGGCCGTCATCCGGTGGTGGAACAGTCTTTACCTGCGGGTTTCTTTGTGCCGAATTCGACTCAATTAGGTCAAGAGTCATTAGTCATTAATCATCTGTCATTAGCAGATAATCAAGAACAAATAACAAATGACCAAGGACAAATGACAAATGACAATCCCGATTTGATTATCCTCACCGGACCAAATGCTAGCGGTAAAAGTTGTTATTTGCGTCAGGTGGGATTGATTCAGTTAATGGCGCAGATTGGTAGTTTTGTACCAGCTAGGTTTGCCAAATTGGGAATATGCGATCGCATTTTCACTCGTGTAGGTGCAGTAGACGATCTTGCAACTGGTCAATCTACTTTTATGGTGGAAATGAATGAAACGGCGAATATTCTCAACCATGCCACATCTAGGTCGCTGGTATTATTAGATGAAATTGGCCGTGGAACAGCAACATTTGATGGTCTTTCCATCGCTTGGGCCGTGGCGGAATATATTGCAGTGGATATTCGGGCGCGAACGATTTTTGCGACTCATTACCATGAATTGAATGAACTAGCTAGCATTGTGCCGAATGTGGCTAATTATCAAGTGACGGTGAAAGAATTACCCGACCAAATTATCTTTCTGCACCAAGTCCAACCGGGTGGTGCTGATAAATCTTACGGTATTGAGGCAGGAAGATTAGCGGGTTTACCAGCAGTGGTGATTCAACGAGCCAAACAAGTGATGGGGCAAATTGAGAAACATAGTAAGATTGCGATGGGGCTGCAAAATCTGGATTGATATCTTAACTGACTGGATTTACTTAACTTGGTAAGAAGAGTTGCCAACTAGTTGAAATCTTGTTGACCTTTATGCTTAAAATTGCACAAGAGGTTTTTTTAGCATCTACTAAAAGCTAAAGTTGACCCTTTGCAGGACTCCCATAAGCAATGCTGACTGAAATTTTACCTTTTTCCTTTGAGTTAGACACGATCGCGATCGCCGGAGCGAGTTTGTGGTCATTGGCGCTATATCTAGGTTTTTCCCCTGTCAATCAATGGGTAATCGAACAACTCAACCGTTGGTTTAACTTTGCCGAGCGATCGCTTTATACTAGCCAAACAGAGTTTGAAAAGACTCGCAAAGGCAGAGAAGCCCAAAATGCTTTCTACGCCTCATTATTTAGCATCACGCCTTTTCTGGTAGTTGGTGCTTTATGTAACTGGGGTCTGGAAATTAGTTTAGGTGAGAGTTGGGGAATTAGTACAGGAATATTAGCTTGTATGGGTGCCGGCATTTATGAACTTGGGCGCAGGGATGGAGAATCTTCCGATTAAGTAGAGAGATGAACAGAAAAAACTGACTGCAACTTCTCCTCCTACTTCTCAATTTCCTCGCAAATAATCTGCGCTATCTTCAGGGCTGCACCGCTTTCGCCACGAATATTACGGAGTTTAGCGCGGATATCATCCAATTTTTCTGGATGGGCTAATAAGTCTACAACCATTTCCCCAATTTCTGCTGGTTGAATTCTACCCATAAGTTCTGGTACTATCTCTTCCTGTGCCCAGATATTTGGCCATGCTAATAAACCTTTGCGTCTCACGAATCTTAGGAATAACCAATTGATTACGTTAGCAAAAAGTGTACCTACCCCTGGCAGATTTGCTAACAACCCAGGTAAACCATCCCAAGCACGCATGGCATCAAGTTGCTGGGTTGGCAGCAAAACAATCATTGGCACTGCTAAAGCACCGAGTTCGGCAGTGTTTGCTCCCACTGTAGTCAAGCAGATACAGCACTGGGATAATAAGTGATATGCGGGGTTTTCTTGCCACAGTTCCACAGTTACGCCCGTTGCTGTTTTGAGCAATGCTTTGCCTCTATCGTCCTCTGGGACAATTAAGGAAGCACCACCAAAACCAAAGATTTCAGCAATAGAGTTCCTTTGAGGATCGGCAAAACTAGCTAAAGTTTGTAAATCCAAAGTTGGGGCTACAGGAACTACAAATTTAGTTTGCGGTCTTTTCGCGTGAACATATTCGGCAATACTTAAAATTAATGGTACTCCTTGGGCTAATTTTGCTGCTTTTGATCCAGGGAGTAGACCAATCAATTCAGTCTTTTTTCCTACGCTGTGGGAAGTCGCTGAAGGGTCTATGTCATTAGTCATCTGTCCTTTGTCGTTGGACGAATGACTACTAGCTTCTACCATCAAATCACCCACAACGGTAAATTTGTGAGCATATTTTTCAGGAACGCGGGCCGCAACTTCAGGTTTCATCACGCCAAAACGATCAATCCAGTTATGCCACCTGGCTGACCATTCGGCGTAAACTACTGTGCGATATCCGAGCTTTTTACCTATAACTACAGGGAAAATTTGATCGCCACCGAGAAAAACAACTACACCACGACTTCTCCAGTCCCAATTGTCAATAGTTTTACCCCAGAGCAAAAATTGCCAAAAATGCTCTGCGGCCTGTACTCTATCTACTTCTGGGTAAGAAAGTGCGATCGCAGCTTCTTTACCACTAGCATTTGAGCAAGGTGATAAGATTACACTGATCCTCACTTGATTTCGGTCATCGCCGAATTTTTGCCGCAATGCCCTTACTACTGGGCGCACCCAGGTTGTTACCTCACCAGGGCCATTTGATAGGATGAGAATATCTACTTGAGTCATTAGTTAATGGTCAAAAGTTAGAGATCATTACTCAAGAGGCAAATATTAATTAATTCGTTCCTAAGTTATCAGCGATAGTATCATTTGTAACTATAATTTAATACCTGTATCCAAAGTACAGTAAAAATAGAGTATAGGCGTAGCTCGTTGTAAATACTACCTGGCCCTTGTGATATCCAAACTCAAAATTTGAGGTTAAAAGGCTCAACCTTCACCCTCAGAGGCTCAAATGAAGATTACTAACCATAAGCCGCTGCTTTGAAATCTTTCTATGTAAATAGGATTTCCACCCCCAAGGGAGGAGATTTCCCAATGTAGACGAAGTAGAATCTAAAATAAAGTTGACAAACTGTTTATGCAATGGGCTAATTTTCTAGCCAAAGAAGCTGCTACCCATAGCTTATCCCTACAGCAAACAGCAGCTTTTGTAGAGTGTTTTCAGACTGAACACTTAGGTAAAAGTGAAGCGAAACTTGCTAGCGAATTAAACGTTGATATTGCTGTTTTCAAAAAGTTGCTAGATGAAGTATATAACAAGTTTGTCCAAAACTATCCTGAGTTAACAATTTCCAACAGTCGGGACAAACTACAAAAATTACAATCTTACCTGACAGCAAAATATAATAGCGAATTGAATATCCTTAAACCATTAGCGGCGATGAAATTATTAAAAACGCTAGTGGATCGGGAAAGACTGCAAAAAGAACCTTGGATTGCGAGAAGAATTTGTAAATTTTTAGGATATTTACCTTTAGCGCTAGAGTTAGTAGGGCAATATCTGGATAAGATGCCAGATTTGTCTCTGGAAACACTACTGAAGCGGCTAGAGAAAAAGCGAGTGGAACATGAAAACGTGGTCAATGATAACTCATTGATGCCTGATAAAGACGGTGTAGCTGAAGCTTTTGAGTTGAGTTGGGAACAGTTGGATGAAAATGCAAAAAGCTTTGGCTGTTTGCTAAGTTTGTGTGCCTTAGCTGACATTCCATTATCTATTGGGACGGTAGAAGATGACAAAAAACAAGAACTTTGGGAGAAAGCTATAGCCGACTTACTGAAATTACATTTACTACAACAAAAAAATCAAGGAATTTATCATCTAAATCCAACGATTCGGCAACTTTTCCAAATGAAGTTGGAGGAATCAGGTGAGGCGAATGAAGCAAAAACTAAATTTGCAGCGATGATGTTAGAGGTAGCAAAGCTAATTCCGCAACAGCTTACCCCTGAAGATATTGTCAATTTCACTCCACATATCCCGCACATAACAGAAGTTGCAACCCACTTATCCCAGTATGTGAGCGATGAAGATCTCATTACTCTATTTACCAAATTAGCCTGGTTTTATCAAGGTCAAGGACTTTATCAGCAAGCAGAACCTTGGTTGCAGCAGTGTGTAGAACTAACTAAAAATCGTCTTGGTTTAGAACATCCCGATGTCGCCACTAGCCTGAACAATTTAGCGCAACTTTACGATTTTACAGGACGTTACAGCGAAGCTGAACCACTTTATCAGCAAGCTTTAGAGCTGAGAAAACGCCTGTTGGGAGAGGAACATACCGATGTTGCCACTACCTTGAGCTATTTGGCATTACTCTATGAATCTACAGGACGCTACAAAGAAGCTGAACCTTTGTATCAGCAAGCTTTAAAACTGTGGAAACGCCTAGTGGGAGAAGAACATCCCCATGTTGCCACTACCCTGAACAATTTAGCAGCCTTGTACTGTTATACAGGACGCTATAGCAAAGCCGAACCTTTGCTGAAGAAAGCTTTAGAAATGAGAAAACGTCTGCTAGGAGACAACCATCTTGATGTCGCCACTAGCCTGAATAATTTAGCGCAACTCTACGAATCGACAAGACGCTACAGTAAAGCTGAACCTTTGTATCGGCAAGCTTTAGAACTGAGTAAACGCCTACTGGGAGAGGAACATCCCGATGTTGCCATTAGCCTGAATAATATCGCATCACTCTACCGTCAGACAAGACGCTACAAGAAAGCCAAACCCTTATTTGAGCAAGCTTTGAAAATTTGCGAACGAACTTTAGGTGTAGGTCATCCTACTACTATGACGATTCGGGCAAATTATGCCAGCTTTTTAAGAGAAGCATATCGCTAGCGATTGCCTCCGGCACGCTACGCGAACGCTGCGCCTAATTCGTAATTCGTAATTCGTAAATAAAATATCCCCCTCTCCACCAGCGAAGAAGAGGGGTTAGATTTTACTTACATCCTAAAGACTGGCGAGTATCTACACCAGTTTTAGAATTTACCCCACTTGCTTTAACACAAAGCTTTTTCACTTGCGTCCCATCTAAAATTGCATTCGTAAAATCAGCGCCTGTGACATTTACATCATCAAAAATAGAACGCAGCATCATTGCATCGGTCAACACCGCATCACTTAAATCAGCATTCTTAAACCTTGTGAGATAAGCTATGCCTTCACTAAAATCAGCACCATGCAGATTTGCTCCCTCCAATAGGGTACCGTTGAACACGCCACCACGTAAGTCAGCATTGCTAAAATTAGCATTCTCTAATTTGAGATTGGTAAACTCAGTACCAACTAAACTTTGACCAGAGTAATCCTTACCCTTGAGTTCATCATTACCCACAGAACGGGTAATACTAGAAGAACTTGCAGCTTGTGCCGATAGGGGAAACAAAAAAAGAACCATAGCTAAGACAAAGCTAGCTAACAGCCGCCAATATTTCATAATCTCTTCTTAATAAATCTCAACACTTCTACCATTAACTATTAAACCTCACAGAAGAGGACAAAGGAGACAAGGGAGAATTATTGAATAAATCTCTCCACTTGTCTCCTTGCCCCCCTGCTCTCTGCCTCTTTTCAATGCCCCAATTCGATACACAAGACTGTAAAACCAGAAAGCATCTCGTAGGATGATATATGTTGAGGTGCGATCGCAAAATTACCTGTGGCTAATCAAGAAGACAACACCCAATCTCTGGCGCGAACCCCTTTATATCAAGTGGGTGTAGAACTCAAAGCCCGCTTTACCAGCTTTGGTGGCTGGAAAATGCCCGTACAATTTAGTGGCATTAGCCGCGAACATGAGGCTGTAAGAAATACAGCCGGAATGTTCGATATTTCCCACATGGGTAAATTTACCCTCCAAGGTAAAAATCTCATTTCCCAACTCCAGTCTCTAGTGCCTTCAGACTTGAGCCGATTGCAACCCGGTCAAGCACAATACACCGTATTGTTAAACCACCAAGCGGGAATTATTGACGACATCATTGTTTATTACCAAGGTGAAGACACCACTGGTATACAAAAGGCATTTATCATCGTCAATGCAGCAACCTCTGGTAAAGATAAAGCATGGATTTTGCAACATCTTGACCTGGATAAAGTGCAATTCCAAGACCTTTCACCAGATAAAGTCTTAATTGCCGTGCAAGGGCCAAAAGCGATTAAATATCTCCAACCTTTAGTGCAAGAAGACTTACAACCAATCAAAGCCTTCGGACATTTAGAAGCAACCCTACTAGGCAAACCTGCCTTCCTGGCCCGCACAGGTTACACCGGAGAAGATGGCTTTGAGGTGATGGTAGACCCAGATGTGGGAGTAGAATTGTGGCGAAGTCTCCATAAAAGTGGTGTTATCCCCTGTGGACTTGGTGCAAGAGACACTCTGCGCCTAGAAGCAGCGATGGCACTTTACGGACAAGATATTGATGACACCACCACACCCTTAGAAGCAGGTTTGGGGTGGCTAGTCCACTTAGATACCAAAGGTGATTTTATTGGAAGAGAAGTTTTAGCAGAGCAAAAATCCAAGGGAGTGAAGCGTCGATTGGTGGGTTTACAAACCCAAGGACGCAATATTGCCCGTCATGGCTACCAAGTGTTATCCACAGGTAAAGTTGTGGGAGAAGTTTCTAGTGGCACTCTATCGCCTACACTGGGTTATCCCATTGCTTTAGCTTACGTTCCTACCCAATTAGCAACCGTTGGTCAGCAGCTAGAAGTCGAAATTCGCGGCAAAGCTTACCCAGCAGTTGTAGTTAAACGTCCTTTTTATCGGTCAAAAAATCGTGCTGCTAACTAACAAGCGCCAAGGTTTTTGAGGAATAATGTGTTGTGAGTTACTCAATCTACAGTAAGGTTCATTACCATATATGGCTTGGATGACTGTTGGGGCAATAATTTTTTTGATAAGGGAGAGGAAGTGATATGTCTTTTGAATATCCTCAAGATTTTAGATACCTCGATTCTCATGAATACGTGCGAATAGATGGCGAAATTGCCACCATTGGCATTACTGAGTTTGCCGTACATGAATTGGGTGATATCGTCTTTTTGGAACTGCCAGAAATTGGCGACGCTCTTACCAGGGGAGAAAACTTTGGCACAATTGAATCAGTGAAAGCCGTTGAAGAGCTTAATTCACCAGTCACCGGTACTGTTATAGAACGCAATGAAGCCTTAATTAATTCTCCTGAAGAAGTGTCAGAAGACCCCTACGGAGAAGGGTGGTTTTTGAAAGTGCGCGTCAATGACCCTGGTGAAGTTGAAGATGCCTTGACAGCAGATGAGTATCGTGCCCAGGTGGAAGGGGAGTAGGAAAGAGGCGAAGAGGCAGAGGGGATAGGGGGTAGAGGGGAAAGACTTGCAGCAAATTCCCTTCTGCTCGCCTGCCCTTTTCCATTCCACTCGAAAATAAGTCATGAAATTTAGATAAATTGAAAAGTTACACCTACTTCTCATCAGTATTTATTGCAAAATATGAAATAGTACCATCTGGAGAGTAATTTGTGGTATTGAACGCCCCTATTCTCAAGTCTAATGAGCAGCAAGTGCTGGACGAAAAAAGTCAAAAGTTGAGTAGTTTTGCGCCAAGACATATTGGCCCTAATTCCGACGACATCCAGCTTATGCTTAAGGTTTTGGGATTTCCCAGCCTGGATGCCCTAATTGACCAAACAGTTCCCCAGACAATCAGGCTGAAGCAACCCCTAAAGTTACCAGAAGCCGAAAGTGAGTATGCAGCACTGACATCTTTAAAAAAAATTGCTGCCAAAAATCAGGTTTTCCGTTCATACATCGGTATGGGATATTACGACACTATTACCCCACCTGTAATTGGGCGTAACATCCTAGAAAATCCCGGTTGGTATACTGCCTACACTCCTTATCAACCAGAAATTGCCCAAGGGCGACTAGAAGCACTGCTAAATTTTCAAACCTTAATTATCGACCTCACAGGTTTGGAAATCGCCAATGCTTCGTTACTGGATGAAGCTACAGCCGCAGCTGAAGCAATGAGCCTAAGCTATGGTGTTTGTAAAAATCAGGCAAATGCTTATTTCGTCTCTCATGACTGCCATCCCCAAACTATCGACGTGTTGCAAACACGGGCTAAACCATTAGGGATTAAGATCATTATCGGCGATCATCAAACATTTGATTTTGATCAACCAATTTTTGGGGCTGTTCTGCAATATCCTGCAAGTGATGGCACCATTTACGACTACCGCGCTTTTATAGAAAAAGCCCATGCTAAGGGTGCATTGGTGACGGTAGCAGCAGATCCTTTAAGTTTAACTTTGCTCACCCCTCCTGGGGAATTTGGCGCTGATATTGCTGTCGGTAGCACCCAGCGCTTTGGTATTCCGTTGGGGTTTGGGGGGCCTCATGCGGCATACTTTGCTACGAAGGAAGAGTATAAACGGCTGGTTCCAGGGCGAATTGTGGGTGTATCAAAAGATGCTCAAGGTAAGCCTGCATTACGTCTCGCTTTGCAAACCCGCGAACAGCACATCCGCCGCGAGAAAGCTACTAGTAATATTTGTACTGCACAGGTGCTACTGGCGGTGATGGCGAGTATGTACGCTGTCTATCATGGCCCTGCTGGACTAAAGCAAATTGCTGAAAATATCCATTCTTTGACGGTGTTATTGGCAGAAGGACTGAAGCGTTTGGGTTACAGCATCAGTTCCAAAGATTTTTTTGATACGCTGCGAGTAGAACTGGGAACACACAATTTAGAAGATATTCTGGTAAATAGCGAACAGCTTCAAATTAACTTGCGGATTTTTGATGCAACTGCTGTTGGTATATCCCTGGATGAAACAACTACAGTTGATGATGTGCTTCACATCTTAGCAATCTTCGCAGGCGAAAATGAACTACCCTTCAGCTTAGAGGAATGGTTTTCTCCGCTTCTCTCTATCTCCCCCTCCCCCCATCTCTCTCTCTCCCGTACCAGTACATATCTCACTCACCCAGTTTTTAACCGCTATCATTCAGAAACTGAGTTATTACGCTATCTGCACAAGCTAGAAAGCAAGGACTTGTCGCTAACGACATCGATGATTCCTTTGGGTTCTTGCACAATGAAGTTGAATGCAACTGCTGAGATGATTCCGGTAAGTTGGGAAGAATTTGGCAAGATTCATCCATTTGCACCTGCATCGCAAACTCAAGGTTATCAAATCTTGTTTGAGCAACTTGAGGCATGGTTAGCTGAAATTACTGGGTTTGCTGGTATTTCTCTGCAACCAAATGCTGGTTCTCAGGGTGAGTACGCTGGACTTTTAGTAATTCGTCAGTATCACGAAAATCGGGGTGAAACACACCGCAATGTCTGTTTGATTCCCACCTCGGCACATGGGACAAACCCAGCGAGTGCGGTGATGTGTGGGATGAAGGTAGTGGCTGTTGCCTGTGACTCACAAGGTAATATTGACGTTGATGACCTGAAGGCGAAGGCAGAAAAACACAGCAATGAATTAGCCGCCTTAATGGTGACATATCCCTCAACTCATGGTGTATTTGAGGAGCCAATTCAGGAAATCTGCGCTGTTGTCCATAGTCACGGTGGACAAGTTTACATGGATGGGGCAAATATGAATGCCCAAGTGGGAATTTGCCGTCCTGGAGATATTGGCGCGGATGTCTGCCATTTAAACTTGCATAAAACCTTCTGTATTCCTCATGGTGGCGGTGGCCCTGGTATGGGGCCCATTGGGGTAGCCTCTCATCTCGTGCCTTTTCTCCCCGGACATCCTGTGATAGGGACTGGGTACTGGGGACTGGGGACTAGGAAAGAAGAAATTCCCAATTCCCAATCCCCAATCCCCAGTACCCAGCATATTGGTGCTGTGGCGGCTGCACCTTGGGGTAGTGCAAGTATTTTGGTGATTTCTTGGATGTACATCGCCATGATGGGTGCAGATGGTTTGACCGAAGCAACTAAGGTGGCGATTCTCAACGCTAACTACATTGCCAAGAAACTGGAATCGTACTATCCGGTTTTGTATCAGGGGAAAAATGGTCTAGTTGCCCATGAATGTATTTTAGATTTGCGATCGCTAAAAAAATCAGCTGCGATCGAAATCGATGATGTCGCCAAGCGTCTGATCGATTACGGTTTCCATGCGCCGACTGTCTCCTGGCCTGTTGGGGGTACAATCATGGTAGAACCTACAGAAAGTGAATCTAAACAAGAGTTGGATCGTTTCTGTGATGCGTTGATTGCTATTCGCCAAGAAATTGCCCAAATAGAAGTTGGCAAGGTGGATATCCAAGATAATGTTTTGAAGAACGCACCCCACACTGCCGAAAGTCTGATTACCGGAGAATGGAATCATCCTTATTCTCGCGAACAAGCTGCTTATCCTGCGCCTTGGACTCGTGAGTATAAATTCTGGCCAGCTGTCGGTCGCATTGATGCAGCCTTTGGCGATCGGAATTTTGTTTGTTCTTGTCTGCCAATGGATGCTTATTCGTAGTACCTCAGCGCTAACCGCCTTTCTGTTTACAGAAAGGCGGCTACTATTTGGAGTCTCGCAATAATGGTATGGATTTTGTTTCGTCCCAAGACACAAGATCAAAAATTTCTTTATTAATACTAATTCTCCATGATGATGCAGGTAATTTTTATTAAACGAACTACAAAGGAAGAGATAACTTAAGTAATTATCCAGTGTAAGTTCACAAAAAACTAGTATAATATTTTATAGATACTGGGGCTTTTTACTTAGCTAGGAAATTTAGTATATATGGTTCGATACGCATTAAATAAGAACCGTATTTTTGTTGATGCTCAATTGAGCCTCTACGATAAGGATGAAATTTTCACATGTATATTCTGCGATCGCCCACTTTTCTATAAAAAAGCGCACCATAAAACACGCAAAGAAACATCATTCTGGGTTTGTGGACATTTTTCTCATAACGTCAATATAGAAGAAGTACAAGAAACAGAAATTGATTGTATTAGCAATCAATTTGTCAGTACTAGAAGCGAAAGTGCAGTACATAAATATGCCAAAAGTCGAGCAGAAAATATACTTAATGCAACTACTGAAACCTACTTTAAACAAGACAAATTTGAGTCAATTCAAGAATACCAATATCCTGGCAGAAGGACTGATATTGCACTTGTTAATAAAAAGGGGGCAGGTTTTCTAAATTACGAAATACAGACTTCTCCTACAAGTTTTAGTTCTATTACAACAAGGGTAGAGAAAGACAAAAGCAACTATGTAGGAGCAACAATTTACGCAATTGGGGAAATCAGCAGAAGAGGATCTGCTGATGAATGGGGTAAAGGTGTTGGTGGTCTGGGTGCAACTCAGGCAGTACTCTTAGCTTCATGTCTGGAAGCTTATGGAATGGCTCAGGATATTCAAAAAGTTGCAACTCATCATGAAATCACATATTTGGAAGATACTAGAACCGGATTCATCTATATAGAGGAAAAAGATATATATGGAGACATTCAATTTAATCAGCACAAGCTTATAGGCAGACATAATGAAATCAGTGATGTAACCACAGACACAACAGCCGAGGTTGTATATCAAGCAATACTTGAACATGAGAAACTACTCAAAGACCCTATAATATTTGACATGGGTTTTACTGGCAAGTCTTCTATCTCCCATATGAGCGATACAGTCGAACAATTTGATGGTGATGATGATAATACAAAGAGATATGAAACACCTTTAGCAAAATTAGATTTAGAGTTACTTCAGAAACTCAAGCTACTATGTCAAACACATCAGGGAGATATAGGGGCTGCAATAGAGTTTGATATTGATACCAATAGAGCAAAAGTTGTCTTGCTATGGCAAAATGTAGAGCGTTATGAGTGGATAGACTTTAAAAACTTATTTATCTCAGAAGCAGATTTTATATCTACGACAAGCTCATGCAAAAAGACTGAATTAGAAAAAGAAGAAGGCAATAGCGCCTGCATAAAGATAATTAAAACAGAAAGAATTCCTTACAATATACTTAATCCAATACAAAATTGGAGCCAGGAAACTGCAAGTAGAGTACAAAGACTCAAAATAGGTGACAGATGCACCTGGATGGATGCACCCAATTGGTGGAATCTCAAGGGAGAAGAAATCAATGATATTGCCCAAGATGGAAAAGTGCGTCTTGCTTATAGCGGTAGATATATTCCTAGAGAAGAAGTGATTCTTATTGAATCTGCGGAATAAAGACTAAGCAATTGTCCACCAAATAGTCTAGAAATAGCTCTACTTACTGATGACCTGAATTTTTGTTTAAATCCCATTGTTTAAGTGCCAACAACTATAGCATTTCCAACTCTTCCCTTACAGATAAAGGCTCATACCCCAATGCAAAAGCTTTAGAACTATCCAAAGAAACATCTGCTGGTCTAGGCGCTGCCATTTTCACATCTTGTTGTCGGCAGGATTTCAGACCAGTGCTAGGAAGTTGAAATACTTCCACTAATATCTGTCCAAAATCATAACGTGAAATCCGCTCTTTTCCACCTAAATGAATGATGCCGTTAACTTTTTCTAATGCTAATAAAAGTCCTTTAGCAGCAGTTGTTCCACTTACTGGTGTGCGAAATTCATCTATAAATAAACTTAGTTCTTTTTCTGCTTGTAAAGTCTCAATAAATTGCTGAATAAAGCTTTTAGCTGTGGGTGTCGCCGCACCAAACATCAACGGCATTCGACACACTGCGGTCATCGGATACCTTTCTAGCATATCTGCTTCTGCGATCGCTTTCTGCTCACCGTAAAGATTGACAGGACACACGGCATCTATTTCTTGATAGGGAGCATTTAAGCCATCAAAAACTAAGTCGGTTGAGGTAAAAGCACAAGGAATAGAATTATCCGCGCAAAGTCCGGCAATATTGCAGGATGCGATGACGTTAATTGCGTGGGATTCTTTGGGGTTTGTTTGACAAAAATTTGGTTGCGAATGTGCAGCAGTATGAATAACTGCTTCTGGTTTGACATCATTAAATATGCGTTTCAATTCCTGAAAATTTGTTAAGTTCGCTTTTAACATTTTCATACCAGGAATCTCTAAAGGATGGGATAAATAAGTGCCATAAATATCCCATTCTGGTTTGGCAAGCTGGCAAAGATGCCATCCTAAAAAACCACTTACCCCGGTGATTAACAATTTTTTCATGTCTAACCGTAAACCGCTCAAGAAAAAATCCTTTCTACAGCAGGCTTATATTCTACACTGAGTTGTAGTGATAAAATACTATTGGATTAATTCTTGAAACTGCTTTTCACTACGCACTTTGCTAAAGTCTGGGTCAGTTTTTGCTAATTTTTTGTATTTATCAGGAACAAGCTTGATTGCTTTGTCTAGGTTCTCAATTGCTAATTCCAGATTGCTTTGTAAAGCATAAGAGCAAGCTTTATTGTAATATGCTTGGTGCAAATCTTGCTTGATGACGATCGCTCTATCATAAGATGCGATCGCGTCTTGGTAGCGATGTAGCTTTGTCAGAGCTATGCCTCGGTTAATTAAGGCTTGATATTTGTTGGGTTGGATAGCAATCGCTTTGTCGTAAGATGCGATCGCGTCTTTGTAGCGCTGCAACGATGTCAAAGCTATGCCACGATTATACCAGGCTTCATATTTGTCGGGTTTGATGGCGATCGCTTTATCGTAAGATGCAAGAGCATCTTTGTAGCGTTGCAACGATGTTAAAGCTATGCCACGGTTAATCCAAGCTTCAGAACTCTCAACTTTGATGGCGATCGCTTTATCGTAGACTTTTATTGCATCTTCATAACGTTGTCCATCTAATAAATTATTACCTTGATGAAAAAAGTCTTCTGCTTTTTGGGTAGCCTTCGCTTCTACGAAAAGCTGGGTTACATTACTTTCTTGGACAACTTGTGTAGTATTTTCTATTGATGAGTTTGCCCCACCATTACAACCAAATGCGAAGAAAGCTATCAAACCAGATGCAACGAAGCAGCGCTGAACAATCATGCTGTACCTACAAAACTTATGAGATGATGTTAAAATTCGTTCTTTTTTTGAGTATTATCAAAATACACTAGTTTTTACGCATTAATTCACTTATCTTTTCAGAAAGAGCTTTGTTAACGACGCATAGATGTTTATTAAAATCAAGCGTAGGCTAGATTATCATATTAAATCTACATAAAGCAATTACTTAGTACCTATTTCATTAAAAAAACAATTATTTGTGTTGTATATATTGGCTAAATGTCGCCTGTTGTAGACATCGCAAGTGTTTGGTAATTTTCTAAGAGTGCAATGGTGTACCACCCGCCATAGGCGATCGTAATAGTTTTCGCTAAACAATGATGTTAGTTGCTTCATTTTTCAAGCATTTATCTAAGCTAATCATCATTCAAATTACGTCTTTGCCTCTTTGTTAGCGATTGAAACTATGCAACTTAAAACCGCATCAGATTAACATCTGTCGTTGGGGGGATGCCAATAACTGATTCTCAATGATGACTATCAGCGTTATATTTGCAAAAATTATGAGAAGTCTATCAATGTAACTTATTGGTTGTAAAGTCTATAGGACTCATATTTTATTTAAAAAAAAACTCCGTACAACTAAAAAACCTTCTTTCCTATTGCCTCTTGCCTCTTTTCTACCCACGCAAATAAGTACGTCTACGCCACGTTGCACAAACAAACATCGAAACAGATTCTTAATCTAAGACAATACTTTAAATAATACCTTCATATCTTTGTGATACCAAAATTATGTTTTCAGTACAAAGACATGAAGGCAAGAAATAGATAATAATGAGGCTTTATCTTTGTAACGCCTAATTAATTCCAAACACTGACTCGACAGTTGACTTAATCGAATCTCTTGCATCCTTCAAGGTTTGGCTAATAGGATGTTTTGCTTGTAAAAAAGCGCGGGCACAATTGCGTCCCGGCATTCCCGAAATCGAACCACCTGGATGAGTACCAGCACCAGTCAAAAATAGATTATCAATTGGCGTTTTATAGTTGGCTATTTCTGGTAAGGGACGGAAGAATATCATCTGATCTAAAGTCATGTCAACATGATAATAATTCCCTTTGTATGCGCCTAATCTTTCTCCTAGTTCTGCTGGACTTTCTACACGACGGGCGATAGTTGCACTTTTGACATTTGGTGCATAGTCTGCCAACTTATCAACCACTCTATCTGCAACTTTGTTTTTCAATTCATCTGTCCAGCCAGTACCTTTTAAACCAGTGCCTTCTGCACCAGCAATTTGATAAGGGGCAAAATACTCAATCCATACAGTGTGCTTACCTGGTGGTGCTAATGTTGGATCTAAATAACTAGGCATCACCACATACATTGATGGGTCAGCATCAGGAATCTCTCCCAAAGTGCATTTACTATGAGCCTGTTCTACATGAGCCACGGAATCGGCAATCAAGATAGAGCCAACGAGATATTCATCTTTGTGGGCGTGGTGTGGAAAATGCAGTGGTTCATCTAAAGCTAAATCTATCTTGAGGATGGTTTCGTTGTTGTTAACGATGCGGCGTTCTAATCTTTCCCATAAATCAGGGTCGGCTCCATCAACATCGCTTTTATCAGTCATTTGTAAGAACAATCGCTTGGCATCAATATTAGATATAACCCCGTATTTGGCGCGATATTCTTTACCACCAGCAACCCGCACACCAACAGCTTTGCCATCATCAATTAAAACTTTTTCAACATGTTGATCTGTGAGAATAACGCCACCTTTACTTGTGACTAAATTCACTAAAGCTTGCACTAATGCACCAGTTCCGCCACGAGGTCGGGCCATGCCAGGGTTATGACGCATCGCCATCATAATTGCACCAATGGCAAGGGTTTTTTGCGATGGTGGCGCACCAAGTTCTGATGCTAATCTGGCTAGTGGCGCTTTTAGAAATTCTTCATCAAACCACTCGTTAAGCAAATCTTCAGCGCTGGTCAACATAGTGCGAATAAAGTCCAGCGTTTTGTTTGGCGAACCAATAACCGAAAATAAATCTTTGAATTTTTTGATATCGTAGTTGCCAACGATATCTATAATTGACTTTGGCGGTGCATTAAACATCGGAATCATTGCACCGATTGCTCGTTGCCAAAAGTCTACAAATTCTGCGTATTTTTTGGCATCACGTTCATTATAACGAGCAATTTCTGCACAAGTTTTTTCTAACGACTTATGCCCTAAGAAATACTTGCCATCAGGATGAGGACAGAAAACAACTGGATCGCACTCCAAATAATGCAAGCCATATTTTTCTAGTTCTAATTCTTCAACAACCGGCCCCAAGTGAATAAATTCATGGTCAATAGCGCACAAGTTAAATTTAAATCCAGGAGCCTCTTGCGGTAAACATTCTTCAGTTGTTGCTGCACCACCTGGAACAGAACGCTTTTCCAGTAACAGGACGCTATAACCAGCTTTCAACAAGTAAGCTGCACAAACTAACCCATTGTGTCCAGCACCGATCAGCACAACATCATACTCTTGCATAGTTGGAATTTAGAAATAAGTAGCTTTCTAAATAGTAGAAATATTTTATTACTTTTACATCATCCTTCAGTAACAAAAATTATCTTTAGCTAAGGTTAATTCTACTAAGTAGATGAGAAATTTGACGATGATGGTATTTGCCTCACTTGAGTTTCTACCATCAGTATTAAAGTGCCAGTTTCTACTTTTATATCTTTAATATGAAACACCATATCTTCCCATTTAAAATATGGTATGTTCATCAATTCTTTTGCTTTCTGCATTAAAGCTGTAACTACTTCTATGGAAATTCCTCCTCCCTCAGTGCAGTTAAAACTCTCCAGCATCGCGGGTTGTGAATGAGTCCGTGGACGTGCGATCGCAGTGTAAGCCAAAAGGCGAGTATTTCCCATCTCTTTTAACAGCACTCTTCCCTGACATTCTATTTTTCCATCACCAGGTAAAAATATTTCAATTTTTTGTGCCTTAAAACTCACAATTTTGCCATCTACATCCAAATCAAAATCTTGCATCTGGCTGCTAACAAAATCTGATGCCAAAGCGCGGTTCATGTCTACTTCTGTGAGTACAATGCGAGCAATAGCATTTACTGGCCCATTCAGTTCTATTTGACCAAAAATAGCGCTTAAGGGATTAATGGCAATACTTTCTGTTTGCAGTTTTATTTCCTGTACGCGAACATCTTTTTCGATCACTAATCCTTGGCCTGCAACCGAAACTCCATCCGCCTGGCCCTGAACTATTTTCAACAGATCGGTTTGTACATCTATTTCTATTTTTTCGGCCTCATCTAGCTTTTCAGATATTCTTCTTTCAGCTTCCTGAGATAAAAATTTTTCCTCCAACCGATGCTCGTCAGACATGAATTAGTAATCTCCTAAATGTCCTCTTACTAGTTACTGTAAAGTCTAGATGCTAAGGAGCGGATCTACATTGCGGTATATGCAAATTGGAGGATTGAGTAATCAAGTAGAAAGTATTGTTTGTCTTTTAAATTTTGCTTTTTTAGTAACAACCATTTTTACACCGCCGCTAGGGACAATTGTAATACCACGACGGACTGGATATGCTGGACGTTTATCAGTAAGGCTTAATTCAAAGCGAGCTAATATTATAGCTGTTACTAATTTTAGTTCATACATAGAAAATGCTGCACCAATGCAACCGCGATAACCTCCACCAAAGGGTAAATATTCGTAAGGTGAAAATTTTTGGTTGAGGAATCTTTCTGGACGAAACTGTTCTGGTTCTGAGTAAGTGTCTGTTCGGCGATGTGCTAAATGAATACATGGAACTAAAACTGTTTCTGATGTAAATTTATGCCCCATAATTTCCACTGGTTCTTTTACCATTCGTGGTGTGCAAATTAAAGCAATAGGATGAATTCGCAGTGTTTCTTGACAGACGGCGGTGAGATAAGGTAATTGTGTAATCGCTTCAGGATTTGTGAGATTATTCAAAGTGTTTAGTTCTTGCATTAGCCGATGTTTAACCTCTGGGTGAGAGTGAATTAAATAAAATATCCAGGCTAGTACACCAGATGTAGTTTCATAACCTAACAGCAATAATGAAACTAGTTGATCGCGTAATTCCTCATCTGTCATCTGTTGGCCATTTACATCACGTGCTGACATCAACATACTGAGAATATCTGTACGCGTACCATCATTTTGCCAACGTCTTTCAGAAATTTCTGCATAGATGAGTTTGTCAATTTGCTCTCGTCTTTTTAAGAAAATTCCCCAAGGACTCAATGCGCCTAAATCTTGTTGTAGCAAAGGAAAGAAAAACAAGCTAGAATACCAAGGTTTAGTTACATCTTCTAATAAAGAACTCAATTGTTCTTTTAATTGTTGATAACGCGCACCATGAGTAATACCAAACACCACTTGTAAGATAATTTCTAAAGTGATATTTGACATTAATTTGTGTATACAAATATCTGTACCTGATGTCCAGCTTTGTGTAAGTTCTTCAGTAATTTGGCAAATTGCTTGTCCATAAGATTTTAAATTATCACCATGAAATGCTGGTAATAATAGCTGCCGTTGTTGTTGGTGCGATCGCGCTTCTTGAAATACAATAGAATTCTCTCCAAATAAGGGTTTAAACACATGGGTTGCTTTTTTAAAATCTAACTTGTGTGCAGGGATGGCAAAACAATCACTAATTGCTTGGGGATGGCTAAAAAATACTATTGGTGGCGACTTTAAACCCATTACCCGCATTGTGAAAATATCACCGTACTTCGCAGCATACTTTTCTAAAGTTTTTGTGGGTTGAGCAATTAATTGCAGAGTTTGCAGCAATGCTGGTGTGGTTAGACTATGAAGTATTTTCATTATTTATTCGATACTTTTAGGGTTTAGTAAGCTGCAAATAATTCAATACGCTTGAGGTAAGCCTAGATCCTTCCTAGGCTTAATTTTTCATTAGGGAATTAGAGCAAACATTTTTAATACTTTGGGGAGATGTTCGGGAGTTAATTACCGCTAAGTTAATCATGCTTACAAAGCATTAACATGAATTTTTACAAAGATAATAATAATATTTTTTACCAAATTTTTAGAGGTATTTATAGAAGAAGCTTACTCAAGTATTTTGGTATATATCCACAAAAAATACGTCTTTTGGTGATGTTAAAAGATTTGGTATTGCTATATATGCTCGGTCTTAAAACTCATTCTTTTTACAGTTGCAATATATTAAAATCCCCCATAAATCTCCTTAAAAGAGGACTATGGGGGATTATTTAAAAGCATTGAAAATCTATCTAAATATATAGATGAAAGTTAAAGGTTTCCTGAACGCAACCATCAAACCCCCCAGCATCAAACAGTGGTTGTCTGTAGGATGGGAGACTTTACCTGACGTTGGCTGGTGACAACCATCTGGATGGGACGATCTTGGCCTGTCACTAAACCACGGCGTTTAGGCCGTACTTCACCATTGTCAACTAGTTCTAATTCGCGGCTGGAAAGAATTTTGGCGAGTGCTAGCTTCATTTCCAACTGGGCAAATGCTAGACCAATACAGCGTCTTGCACCACCCCCAAAAGGTAAATATTCATAGGGAGAAAATTGCCGTTCTAAAAAGCGTTCTGGTTTAAACTGCTTAGGTTCGGGGTATAAATCTTCTCGGTGGTGGGTCAAGTAAATTGAACCAATAACACCTGTACCTGGTTCAAGTTCGTAGCCACCCAGAGATACAGGTGTTCTGACTACTCTGGCAAAGGTCAGCATCGCTACTGGGTAAATTCGCAAAGTTTCGGAACAAACAGCGTTGAGATAGGGTAATTTAAAAATGGTGCCAGGATCTGGGTTATCACCCAAGCTATCTAGTTCTTGCAGTAACTTTTGGCGTACTGATGGGATTTTTTGAATCCAGTAAAATGCCCATGCTAAGGCTGTTGCTGTGGTTTCATGGCCTGCGACCAACAGAGTCATTAATTCATCGCGTAACTCTTCATCAGTCATTGGTTGACCTGCTTCATCCCTAGCTGCCATGAGTAAGCTGAGGATATCTGTGCGTGATGGGTCTGGTTGTTTTTGACGTTCTCGAATTTCTTCGTATATAAGTTCGTCAGCTGCCTGCTGTCGGCGCATCTGCTTTCCCCAGAAATTAATCGGGCCAAAATCCCTTTGCAAAGCTGGAAAATAAAGCAAAGCGGCACTCAACACAGAACTTCCTTTTTCCAGCATTTCAGCCAAACAATGCTGTAATTTTTCGGCGCGTGGGCCTTCATCTAGCCCAAACACAGCTTGCATTATCACTCGCAGGGTAATAGCTTGGGTAACAGACCGGATATTGAAGGGTTGCCCTATCTGATGTTGGCTAATGACTTTCTCGGTAATATCACTAATTATTTGACTATAGCTTCGCATTCTTTCACCGTGAAAAGGTGGCAATAACAACTGCCGTTGGCGTTGGTGTTCCGCACCACTGATGGTAATTACAGAATGCTTACCAAGCAAAGATTCAAACACCAGATTTGTATCACCAGGTGCTTCTAACCCCTTGGTATCGTTTGTCAAAATCTGCTCTAGCACTTCAGGTTTACTGACAAATATCAGTGGCGGAGATTTGCTGTCTAACCTGATGGTGAACATGTCCCCATATCTTTTGGCACAAGTTTCCATAAATGACATGGGGCTGGTAATCCAGCGTAGCATCTGCATAACTGGTGGGCTTTGCGGGCCATTTGGTAATTTCATAAAACTCTTTTGTTAATTTATATCTTGTTCTTACTTTAACTAACTGCAACTTATAAATTTCTGTTGATTGGAGTTACTTATACTGAGGGTACAAAAAAGCAATAAACTGTTACAGCCTGAAAGATGTAAAATTTTTGTTAAATTCAACGAGCATCTACAGTTTCATCTCATCGTCACAAGGTACTCAGCATGACTGCAATCTCCACAAAAGCTTCTTCAGCGCTTCCCAATTTTTCTGAAGGAATTCAATATTTTGGTGAAGCGTTACCAGATTTTGAAACTCATGGTGCAACACCTGCTATCGAGTCGGGCAAAATAGCGATCGCATCTCCCACAGACAAAGCAGCTGTATATCAAACTTTACTAGCTGCTGATGCCCTGCGCTATCTGACTTTGCAAGTTACCGCTAGCAAGGCTTCTGGGCATCCCGGCGGATTCGCCAGCCAAGCAGAAGCTTACGCATCTCTTGTCATGCTGGGATACAAAAACATTATTACTGAAGTGGGACACCACGCCCCCGGATTTTATAGTGCCATGTTCTTAGATCGTTCGCTAGAGGACATGGGAATTTTTACAGTCCAACAATTGCGCGATCGCTTCCGAGAAAAGCACGGACTTTTAGGACACCTTTCTGGTTACATTCCCGGTATTCTCGCACCTGCGGGGCCTTTGGGACAAGGGCAACACTTTGCAATGGCGGCTGCACTGTTGCACAAAGATAAGTTGTTCCCCTTTACAGTTGGTGATGGTGGATTGGGTGAGCCTTATATTGTCAGTGCGATCGCTCACTTCCATACAGCTTATCCTGCTGCCACCAACTTCTTGCCAGTGTTGGTGTGGAACGGTTACAGCCAAGAACATCACAGCATGGTTTCCCTCAAAACCAATGAACAGATGCAGGCATATTGGCAAGGTAACGGTTTTGATGAAGTGGTGTTAGTGGATGCCAAAGATTTCGACGATCAAAACCAACAAGGGGATTACGTTGATAGCACCGCCTTTTCCTTTGAGAAACGTCTAGAATTTACACAAGCAGTACTTTCGGGTGTAGATAAAGCAGCGCGATCGGCGTTAGGTGGTAAACTTACCGTCTTCATTATTAAACAACTCAAAGGTGCAGGAGTCCACGCGCGCGGGGCAAAATCTCACAACCTGTATCCTAAAGATACGTTGGATGCGCCGCATATTGTCAGTGCATTGCAAACCCGTGCTTTGTCTGCGGAAGCTTGGCAATTAGTCAGAACAAATGCCGAACGCGCCGGTGGTGGCCCAGCAGCAAAAACTGTGGTGACAGAATTTGAATTTCCATTACCAGAATTAGGCGAATTACCTTTAGAAGAATATGCAGTTGGTGGCGAACCAAAAGTTTCCACAACCGCAATGGGACGATTGGTAGGAATAGTTGGAAATAAAGATCGGAATTTTCTTGTCACCAACGCCGATGGTAACGAAGCATCTGGAATTGCTAATATCAACCAAGCATTAAAGATTATCCACCCCACAACCGATGACTTATATAACCAAGCACCAAATGGACAAGTTTATGAACCATTGAGTGAAGATGCTTGTGCCGGTTTAGCTGCCGGTTTGGCGTTAATGGGTGCGAGAACTTTGTGGTGTTCTTACGAATCTTTTGCCATCAACGGATTACCAATTTGGCAAACTGTGACTCAAGCAATGGCAGAATTACGCCGTCAAACTCCTTCGACTATTACCTTATTCACAGCAGGCGCATTAGAGCAAGGGCGCAACGGTTGGACTCACCAACGTCCAGAAATTGAAGCTTACTTTGCTTCGTTAATGCGAAATGGAAATGTTTTCCCATTATTTCCGCCTGATGCTAATAGTATTCAAGCTTGTTATGACTGGGCTTTGAAAACTAAGAATAAGGGAGTTGTGATTACTGCAAGTAAATCACCATTGCCAATCCGCACAACTTTAGAACAAACTCGTCAAGGGTTGCGCGATGGTGCAGTGCTATTACATGAAGTTGCTGGTGATAAACAAGTTGTATTTGCTGTCATTGGCGATTTAACATTAATACCAGTATTTGAAGCTGCTGCTTTCTTAGAAACTGAAGGTATTGGCGTGAAGATTGTTTCTGTGATCAATCCTCGGCAATTGTACCGTAGCCATGATACTGCATGGGATACTTGTTCTGAACCCGAAGGCGGTTTCTTGGATGATGCAGCATTTGCCGAATTATTTGATGGTGATGCCCTAATTGCCGTTACTGGTGGCGCTGCTGGGATGCTAGAACCAATTCTGTTACGGAGTACAGCGAAGCGCGACACCTTTGCATGGAAGCGTGGCGAGACTACCGCGAGTGCTGGAGAGTTGATGGCATTTAATGGATTGACTGCTGAAGCGTTAACAAAACGTGCGATCGCATTAGTGCATTAAATGATGTTGCATAAATGCGGGATGATTTTATTGAATTTTCCTTTACGTTTCATCCCTAAATTCAGCAACTCCTATTAAATAAAGCTGGAATTGTTTCTACTTTTATCGCATTTATACGTATAGAAACGCTGAAATTGCGTTGGAATGCGTATATTTGCGTTTTTTTATTGAAGAGAACTTAGCATACAGAAAAAATGGGAGTAGATTTGCTGAAATTCTTTAACAAAAGCTGGTTTTGAAGTCGCAAAAGCTAGTTTTGAAGTCGCAAAAGCTGGTTTTGATGTCACAAAAGCTGGTTTTGATGTCGCAAAAGCTGGTTTTGATGTCGCAAAAGCTGGTTTTGATGTCGCAAAAGCTGCTTTACGAGTCAGAAACTTAGTTTACAAGTTGCAAAACTTGATTTTTGTAGCTAGAACGAAGGGTGATATTTTTATCTGGAAGCGTGGGGAATCTGGAGATTTGAGAAAAAGTGCGATCGGGTTAATGCATTCAGTAAGGTTGTGTAACTAGAAAAGTCTGAATTTCTAACAGCATATGCACGCAGATAAACGCAAATAGATTAGCAGTTCAATACGTGTATATCCTGTTTTGATTGTAATTATTTTTTTGTATATTTTTAATATGTAAATAATCCCCAAAGTATTTTATGTATAAGATAGAGGTCAAGATTGGTGGGCAATTTATCAATAACTTTTCTAATGGATCTATCTATGATTTGGTTTTTCTTGACTTAGAATTTTGGCC
>NZ_JAAGOG010000109.1:0-27844 GCF_010747425.1 Nostoc sp. UIC 10630 | reverse complement strand
AAAACCAAAATCGTCGTAGATCCCCCTAAATCCCCCTTAAAAAGGGGGACTTTGAGAGCTTTTTGCCCCCCTTAAAAAGGGGGGTTGGGGGGATCAAAAGCTTGTGGTGCAACTTTAGAAGACTTGTGTGTACACCGTAGCCTTATAAAGGTGAGGGAACTAGATTTTCTTGTTTCCCACCTTTATAAGGGGGGATTAAGGGGGGTAATAATTCGATTAAAATCACAACATACCACTTTTAAAACATCCTCTGAGGCACTTAAACCCAGTCCTTTATGAAGGAATAGAATGAATCGAAATCTTATCCACCTCTGAGGTAGCTTCATCTAAAACCAAATTGGGTGGATTCTTCAAAACTGCACCCTACAAACTAATGACAATATAATTTGGGCTTTTTTGAGAGATGTCTATAATAAAGGGGCTTTTACCCGTGGCTCTTTATGGTTTTGGGTATTATGCTTAATTTGCCACATATCATATCACATCTATGTGTGCATCAAAAAATTGTCTATAAGAGTTAAAACTGAATATGGCAATCTCTGATATCCTCGAAGAACCACAGCTTTTACGTCTAAATCGCTGGTTTAGTGGGCTGCGTGGCGATTTGACGGGTGGACTAACAGCAGCAGTGGTAGCATTGCCTTTGGCTTTAGCCTTTGCAGTAGCGAGTGGTGTGGAACCAAAGGCAGGACTTTATACCGCTATTGTGGCGGGAATCGTCGCAGCAATTTTTGGTGGTTCGCCAGTACAGATTACAGGGCCGACAGGTGCAATGGCTGTGGTTTTGGTGGGAATTGTCGCCAAGTACGGCCTTGAGAAAGTTTGGATTGCTGGGGTAATGGCTGGAATTATCCAGATTGCCTTGGGAGTTGCCAAACTTGGACAGCTAGTAAAGTTTATTCCTTATCCAGTGACGGCAGGCTTTACCAATGGTATTGCCGTGATTATATTTTGTGGTCAATTAAATAATTTCTTTGGTTTACGACTACCACGTAGTGAACACTTTTTGCCGGGACTTTGGCAAAGTTTAACTCATGTAGAAGCTCTAAATTGGGCTGCTGTTGGGTTAGCAATTGTGGTAATGGCAGCCAACATTTTATGGCCTAGGATTAATACGACAATACCGGGTTCTTTAGTGGGGTTGGTGTTGGCAACGGGGATAGCAACTTATTTTCATCTGGATGTACCCACAATTGGCAGCATTCCGCAATCTTTACCAATGCCTCAAGGCATTCCCCACTGGAATGATTTTAGTGTGATTCGAGAACTGATTAATCCGGCTTTGGCTTTGGCTGCACTGGGAAGTATTGAATCGTTACTGTCGGCCGTAGTGGCTGATGGGATGACAGTGAGCGAAAAACACAATAGCGATCGCGAATTAATTGGTCAAGGATTGGCAAATATTATTATCCCATTTTTTGGCGGCATCCCGGCAACAGGTGCGATCGCTCGGACTGCTGTCAATGTCCGTTCTGGCGGCAAAACCCGACTATCTGGGGTAATTCACGGCGTTGCTTTAGCTATTATTGTTTTAACTTTAGCACCCCTAGCAGCACAGATTCCCTTAGCAGCACTTGCTGGCATTCTGATGGTAGTTAGTGTGCGGATGATTGAGTGGGAAGCCATTGGTTTATTGATGCGTGCTACCTACTCCGACTTTGCGGTGATGATTCTCACCTGGCTAGTAACAATCTTATTTGATTTAGTTCTCGCTGTAGAAGTAGGATTGATTGCAGCCGGAGCATTGTTCATCAAACGGATGAGCGATTTAAGCCTAGTTAAAATACCTGAAACCGAAGTATTTCCCCCTGGTACTCCTCTGGAATTAGGTAAGGAAATTGCGGTTTATCGCGTAGATGGCCCCGTATTTTTTGGTGCTGCTGAACGCTTTGCTACCTTCCTCCGCGATGAACCGGAAGTGAAGTATTTAATTCTACGGTTGCGCTTTGTGCCAAATATGGACACAACTGGATTAGTAGCTTTAGAAGATATTTACCATGACTTGGAACGGCACAATTGCCGCTTAATTCTCACAGGCTTACAACCCGAAGTCAAACAACTATTAGAACGAACAGGGTTGTTAAAAACAATTGGCTTATCAAATTGTTTTGAAACAACGACAGATGCGATTTGCTCTATCTCTCCTCAGATTCGAGAATGTTCTCAGCCTGTAGCGGCTGCTTTGAAAACAAAAGAATTGATGGAATTAAAGGAGTGATACCGTTTATTTGTGTTTGAAGATGCCTCTATAAGCCTGTAGAGGCAATTCATGTAGACGCGGAGCATACTCTACGAGTTCTTCAACGGATTACCCGCAGAGTATTGCCCCTACATGAATAAGGCACAGGATCGCATGGAATGGGTATAACCAAAATGTATTGATCTATACTCACCTAAAGCTCGATATTTATTCTATATTTCATGAGATTATGAAAAGAATATGAGAATATTTCACGACAAAGTAAATGGCTCCCCCAGAAAAAAACCTAGCTTACCAGAGGTTCACCGTAGTATTGGAGTTCCTAACAGCAGCAGCTTTTGGCGCAAGATGATGGCTTATACAGGGCCGGGGTATCTGGTTTCAGTCGGATACATTGATCCTGGAAATTGGGCAACAGACATCGCTGGGGGATCAAAGTTTGGCTACACTCTGTTAACAGTGATTTTGCTGTCGAACCTGATGGCGGTATTACTCCAATCATTATGTGTACGTTTGGGAGTTGCTACAGGGCGAGATTTAGCACAAGCTTGTCGAGACTATTTCAGCCGAAGGGTAAGTTTTTGTTTGTGGGTACTGTGTGAAATTGCGATCGCAGCTTGTGATTTAGCAGAACTACTCGGAAGTGCGATCGCACTGCAACTTTTATTCGGTATTCCCTTAGTATGGGGTGTTTGCATCACAGCATTAGATGTACTGCTATTGTTATTTCTGCAACATAAAGGCTTTCGCTATACAGAAGCCCTAGTAATAATGCTGGTAGGAACAGTAGGCATCTGTTTTACAGCCGAAATTCTGTTTTCTCGCCCTGATATGGGGGGGATTTTATTGGGATATGTGCCCAAGAAAGAGATTTTACACAATCCAGAAATGCTCTATATTGCTATTGGTATTTTAGGGGCGACAGTGATGCCTCACAACTTATATTTACACTCCTCAATTGTACAAACCCGTAATTGGCAGCCTAATACTGAAAAAAGATGGGAAGCAATTAAGTTTGGCACAATTGATTCAACTTTTGCTTTATCCTTAGCACTATTTATCAACTCAGCAATTTTAATTGTGTCTGCCGCAACATTTCATTTTTCTGGTAATCAGAATGTGGCAGAAATTCAAGATGCTTATAAATTACTTTCACCATTGTTAGGAGTTAGTGCTGCCAGCGCTATTTTTGGCATTGCTTTACTTGCTTCTGGACAAAGTTCAACACTAACTGCAACTCTGGCAGGACAAATTGTTATGGAAGGCTTTTTGCAATTTCGCTTTCCATCTTGGTTACGCCGTTTAATAACTCGTCTAATTGCCATCATTCCAGCGTTAATTACTATCATTATTTTTGGTGAGAATAGTACAAGCAGTTTGATAGTTTTCAGCCAAGTTATCCTCAGCTTACAGTTACCATTTGCAGTGATTCCATTGGTGATGTTTACGAGTAATCGCCGCTTGATGGGTGAGTTTGTAAATCCCTTATGGTTGAAATCGTTAGCCTGGTTAGTTGCTATTGTTATCGTTGGTTTAAATGTTTGGTTGCTATTACAAAGTATTTTGGGATGATTGTTATCAGGTAACAGTTAAAATGAAATAACAGATTGGCTTTAAAATATCAACAAAAATGAGTATTATCGTCTTCGGCAGCATAAATATAGATTTAGTAGCAACAACACCCCGATTGCCAGTCCCAGGAGAAACGTTGCTAGGAGAAAAATTTTTTAAAGTTTCGGGAGGTAAAGGAGCGAATCAAGCTGTAGCATTAGCAAAACTGGGAATTCCCACCCAAATGGTGGGGCGTGTCGGTGCAGATGATTTTGGTGTGGAACTTGTCAATAATTTGCAATCATCTGGTGTGCAGATTGATAATATTTTCGTCGATAAGACTGTTAGTTCTGGAGTTGCCATTATCGCCGTAAATCATACTGGGGAAAATCAAATTATTGTAATTCCTGGTGCAAATGGGCGTGTTAATCAAGAAGATGTAGAACGATTGTCTCAGTTATTACCAGAAGCTACAGCACTGCTTTTACAATTAGAAATTCCGATTACTGCGGTGATTGCAGCCGCTAAAGCAGCAAGAAAAAGCAAAATTAGGGTAATTCTCGATCCAGCACCCGCACAATCTGATTTCCCAGATGAACTTTACCCATTAGTGGATATTATTACACCGAATGAAGTTGAAGCCGCGCAGCTAGTGGGTTTTCCTGTAGATGGAGAAGAACAAGCGGCAAAGGCTGCTGAAGTTTTATTACAACGGGGTGTGAAATGTGCGATCGTTAAACTGGGCGCTAAAGGTGTTTTTTGTGCTACTGCTGAGGAAAAGTTTTTTGTCCCCGTCTTTCCAGTTCATGCAGTTGACACAGTAGCAGCTGGCGATGCTTTTAATGGTGGCTTAACGGCGGCACTTTTTGCAGGACTTTCTTTACATCAAGCAGTTGTTTGGGGCGCAGCAGCAGGTGCTTTAGCGACGACAAAATCAGGCGCACAAACTTCACTACCCGATAGGTTTACATTTGATGCCTTTCTTAGGGAAAAGGCATCTGTCAGAGATTAAGTAAGTAAGCGTAAATAATTGTCGTTGAAATAAGGCAATAGGCAACAGGCAATAAGTATAAGGGTTTTAGCCAATCCCTTCTAGCTACGAGCAATTGCAATCTGAGCAACGTCAAAGTCTTGTAGCCGAGTCATGTTTCCACTGTTCTTATCTACGCTATACACAGCATTAGGTGTTTCATACCTCATAGCTCCAAAGGCAAGGAGTTGACCTGTTGCAGAGCAAACTAAGCTTTGTAAGCCATTATTCCATTCTTTACCATCAACTTTCAATTGTGCCAGTCTGATTGGCTTTTTTTGATTTGAATCTAGCTGCACCAAAGTTGTATCACCATGAAATCCAACTAAAGAAGTATAGAGTTTTCCATCTGGACACTCAGCTAGATTGCTAACCCGCTCATCGTTCGGGAATTTAATCTTATTAATAGAACTTATTTCTCCTGTTTGAAGGTTAATATCTACCAATAAAATTGGTGGTGTACCGTTCTTTTTACCTACTAGACCGATGAGTCGCCCATCATTAGTGCCTAGCAAACTCCCAAGCTGTTGATTCTGTTTAAGTCCTGAGACTATCAAAGTTTTTATAGGCGTACCCAAAAATGTAATCCGAGTAGGTGTTGCCAGTTTCCTACTAATCGTAACAGGAGTAGTGGCTACAACAAGTGTGCCATCGCTTAAAGAAGTGAAGCCACTTATATTTAATATCTCACCAGGCTCTGCTAAAGGCGTACTATTTGCAAGTACCTGACTATTTCCTGTAGTTAAGGATTGCAAAACAAGTCCTACAGGCTTAATATCTGTGGATACATTGTTTGGGGCAGTGCTATCTAATTCAGTGGTGTTTACCTCTGGAATAACCGCTTTGTCTGTGGTGATGATAGAGCCAGAAGTTATACCGACAATATTATTTAAACTTGGATTTAAACTTGGTGTTTGCGCCAAGGCTTTGTTGGTTAAATAACTAAGCCCAGATACTACAGTTCCAGCAATTGCCAACTGGCCAAACTGCCGACGTGAGAGCTTGGAATTCATATTTCCACTCCTAGAATTAATGACTTTTATTAAGTTAAACGGGTAAGGCTAAAATATTCGCGTCCAGGTTGCTACTGAAGGTGTCCCATTGTTGTCACTAATAAAAAGCATGTACCACCCTGGCGGCGCTATGTTTCGATTGTTTGTTACCGTGACATTCAGAGAAGTAGAGTTTCTAGAATTAATCGGCACATCTACTATTCTTTGTTCTGTATCGCAGGAATGAGTGGTTGCCATTGGTCTAATCAGACTAACCCATTTAATATTCCTGGCTTGGGGTGTCTGAATCGTAAATTGCACTCCGTAGCTCAATGTTTGAGGAGCGCTCTGAATAATTGGTCGTGACCGCGACATATACGCAGGACTGTAAATTTCTAATCGCAGTTCATTAACAGTTCGTTGAGGGTTCCCCCCAGCTGCAACTACCCTACCATCTGGCAGCAGCAAGGCCACAGAGTGATATACGCGAGGGACACCTTGTTTAGCTACTACTGTCCAGGTATTTGTGGCTGGATTGTAGATTTCTGCTGGCAGCATTGATTGTGTTGTGTCCTCACTCATTTTGCTACCATTACAAACAAAGACTGTGCGATCGGGCAACAAAACAGCGCTGTGATGCATCCGAGCATAATTTAGAGACTTTGCTGCTACGTAAGTTGGATTAGTAGCTTTTAAATCTACAATATTTACCCTGTTTGTTGCTGTAGTACTATTACCCCCACCAATAATCATAACTTTTTGGTCTTGTGCAGGTGGTAAAAGCACACTAGCAGCTTGATTACCGAAGCCTGGGTTTTGCAGCCCTGGCACCACTTTTTCTGTAATGGATTGCGTAAATGTATCTGGCAGGGTTAGTATCGTTGGCGCTACTCCAGAGTTATCGCCCATCTGGGCACCTGAATAAAAAATTTTCCCACTACTTAATAGAAACAATTGTGCGTATGCCGGAAAGGGGCTAGTTATTGGAAAAGCGTTCCAACCATTTGAAAATGTAACAGAATAAATTTCTGGTTGTCTGTTGAGCTTGCCATCTTTATCCGGCCCGGACAGTGCAAAGATCCGACCGCTGCCTAGTGTTAACACAGTAGGATACCAACGGCCATTATTCATTGATGGGATCTTGACCCATTTCTCGGTAATGGGATCAAACAGTAGAGCAGAGGGTGAACCATAAAATGGGTCATAGCGCAGAGTTCCACCCGCAACTATTAACAGACCCTCAGAGCGGAAGGAGTGACCAGCGCAAAAAAGGTCAATAGGTTGATTATTACTATCTAATGGAGGTGCTTGATGGGTAAAGGTTCCCTTGTTTACATCCCAAACCACACTGTCGTAGGGAGTATTTAACCGAGTGGGATCGTTACCTGAACCACAGAAAAAGAATATCTTACCAGTACGAAGGAGGGCGGCATGTATGGGTATAATTGGGGCTTTGTAAGACAATACTTGCCATTTGTCTGTAGCAGTAGTCTGAGCTATGAAAGTCCCTAAATCTGGTTCCTCTATAAGGTTATTTTTGTTATTAGTTTGAGTCACTTTATTTACAATTTTTGCTACGTAAATTTCATGTTTTCCTCTTTAAGTAATTTATTCCTAAACTTATATCCATACAAAGACTTCTTTATACTTATTAATGATATTAAGATCCGATATTATTATTAATAAGCTAAAGTAAAATTTATTTAGTCAATAGTAATTATGCTGTAAATCATCCAGGCTGCTTAGTATTGAATTAATCTCTGTACTTGGTTCTTGGACAAAGGTATATAATACCGTAATCCATATCATATAAGCATTTTCGGGCTTGGCACTAGATATAGCTGGTTTAAAAAGTGTGTTTCTAAAATAGATTTATGAATAGGTTTTAAATACTATTACTTCTTAACATTAAACTTGAAAATTATGGTTTGATGTGATACAAGGCACGTTAGGTAAAAAATCAAAATATCGCTAAATCCTCATTAAGCCTTTTAGTAAATTAATTAGCAATTTATTACAGCAGATACAGATATTAAAGTCTGGAAAGTAAGCAGTTTTTTAGAAAAGCAATACCTCCTTGGTTATAGATGTAGCAAAGCGATCGCAAGTTTGATACGATTAGCTTGTAAGAATTCCCAAAGCAAGATTGTCACCATGAGCAACTCGACTCCGATGGATGACGAAAAAAATCTCCCTAAGAAAAAGGGGAGGACACTCCCTCCGAAGCTCATCATCTGGCTGGGAAAATTTGTCTGGACGACTATGTGGCAAATAATGATGTCGAAGCTTGCTCCTAGCAATCAGTCGGGAGCATATATTCGTCCTAATAGCCAGTTTCGCAAGTTCATTGGTACAGAAGAAGGAAATCCATACCCACCAGCAGCAGGACGCTACAAACTCTATGTTGGGTTGGGTTGTCCTTGGGCGCATCGAACCCTGGTTGTGCGATCGCTCAAAAAGCTCGAAGCGGTAATATCAGTATGTATTGTCTCTCCTTCTCCCATTGAAGGCGGTTGGATATTCAATGATGAAGTTGAAGGTTGTCGTACACTAGCTGAATTTTATCAATTGGCAGAACCTGGTTACAGTGGACGCTCTACAGTTCCAATTTTATGGGACAACCAAACAAAAACTATCGTTAATAATGAGAGTTCAGAGATTATCGTCATGCTGAACTCGGAATTTAACGAGTTCGCCAACAATCCCACACTGAATCTTTACCCAGAAGCACTCAAAGAGAAAATTGACTGGTGGAATGAGAAAATTTATCACGCGGTAAATAACGGTGTGTATCGCTGCGGTTTTGCCCAAACCCAAGAAGCATACAATCAAGCCTGTAATGAACTGTTTGCGACTCTCGATGAGATTGACATTGCATTGCAAACTAGTCGATATCTGTGTGGAGATAATCTCACGCTTGCAGATGTCCGTTTATTCACGACGTTGTTTAGGTTTGATAGTGCCTACTACGGGTTGTTTAAGTGCAATAGGCAGCGAATTCGAGACTATCACAACTTGGGAGCTTACTTAAGGGATGTATATCAGCTTCCCGGTGTAGCTGACACCTGCGATGTCGAGAGTGTAAAGCGTGACTACTACGGGAACCTCTTCCCTCTCAATCCCGGTGGGATTATTCCTGATGGGCCTGATATGTCTTATCTTTATGAACCATCTGGGCGCGATCGCATCGGCACGCTGAATGCTTCATAATGTACATTGAGAACTGATACCTCGATGGCTGCATTCTGGAGTTGGTGTCATTGTGAACCAGATTAATCGAGTTGCAATTGTTGGTGGAACTCATGGCAATGAGTTTACTGGGGCCTATTTAATCGAAAAATTTGCTCAATTTCCCGACTTGATTACTAGACAAAGTTTTGAGACAGTTACTTTGCTAGCAAATCCTAACGCTTTTGCCGCAGGTAGGCGATATTTAGAGAAGGATTTAAATCGCTGTTTTCTTCAGCAAGATTTACAAGATCCAACTCTTAACAGTTATGAAGAATTGCAAGCTAAATCAATTCATGACACTCTAGGATCAAACAGAAATAAACAAGCAGATTTTATCTTAGACTTACACAGCAGCACAGCTAACATGGGTCTGACAATTATTTTGGTAAACAGTCATCCCTTAAATTTGCAATTGGCTGCTTATCTCAGTCAGATTAGCCCTTTAGTAAGGATTTATCGCTGCTCTTTTAAATCAATTACAGAAAATCCATTTGTAAATTCCCTGTGCGAATTAGGCTTTGCGATCGAGGTTGGCCCTATTGCCCAAGGTATCTTAAAAGCGACGTTGTTCCAACAAACAGAAGAACTTATTTATGCGGTTCTCGACTATCTAGAACAGTTTAATCAAGGTAAAATTGCATCAACTAATGAAACGTTGATTCTCTACGACCATTTATCAGTTGTGGACTATCCAAAACAACAGGATGGTAAAATCTTTGGGATGATTCATCCAGAGCTTCAGGACAAGGATTACCAAGCCTTGAACCCAGGAGATCCAATATTTATAACTTTTGACAATAAAACAATTGTTTATGAGGGTGGATCTACCGTTTGGCCGATTTTTATTAATGAGGCAGCTTACTACGAAAAGGGAATTGCAATGTGTTTGACTCAGAAGCAGCAAATCAATATCTAAAATGTTGAAAATTTTTTGTATAATCGCTTTTTATTGAAACTAATGATATAAATTGAGCATCATAATCTAGAAAATATGCCGATCTAATTTATAATCTTTGTAGCTGGTGCGATGTCTAATAGCGGGTCGTAGTCACTTCTAAGGAATAAAGTTGCAGGTTATTAAATCTGTCTTCCTAAGACTTAATTTACGCTTAAAATTATCCAAATACTTAAACTCATAATGAAAACGAAGCTACGAGGAAACAAACCAATAGCCAGTCTTTCTTTAGACTTGGATAATGTTTGGTCTTTTCTAAAAAATCAGGGCGCTCCTGGTTGGGAAACTTTTCCCTCTTACTTAGATATTGCAGTCCCTCGTTTCTTAGATATTTTTCAGCAGTGGAATGTGACAATCACAGTCTTCATTGTGGGTCAGGATGCAGCCTTGGAAAAGAACACTAAGGCATTACAAGCGATCGCTAACGCTGGTCACGAAATAGGTAATCATTCATTTTACCATGATCCTTGGCTACACCTATATTCAGAGGATGAAATTGAACAAGAAGTGGCGTTGGCCGAACAACATATCAAGCGCGTTACTCATCAACATCCTATCGGCTTTCGGGGGCCTGGATACAGTTTTTCGCCTGCGGTATTGAAAGTCCTAGCACGACGGGGATACGAATATGATGCTTCAACTTTTCCCACATTTTTGGGGCCCATAGCACGAGCTTATTATTTAATGACCTGTAAACTGAGCAAGGAAGAACGCAAGAAACGCGAAGCCTTGTTTGGCGGTTTTAAAGACGGTTTGCAGCCTTTAAAACCTTACCAGTGGAAGATGGGTAAGGATAAATTGACTGAAATTCCCGTTACCACCATGCCAATTTTCAAGGTGCCAATTCACTTCAGTTACATAATGTATATAAGTACATTTTCTTCTGAAGCTGCGTTACTATATCTCCGAATTGCCCTATGGCTGTGTAAACTTACACGTGTCCAGCCTTCTTTGCTATTCCATCCTACAGACTTTGTAAGTCAAGAGGATGTGCCAGAGTTATCATTCTTCCCTGGAATGAGTCTCCCCACCTACAAGAAACTGGCGATAGTGAACAAAAGTTTGGAAATTATATCCAGTCAGTTCAATGTTGTAACTGTTGGGCAACATGCAAAATCCGTAGCTGATGCCCATAAGATACCAGTATTAGTGCCTCAGAAGAGGTAAAAATATAATTTATGCGATTGATTCAATCCAATTTGTATCCTTAATACAGGCAAAATCAACTTTGACCTGTTTCAGTTTTGAAACCAGCTGACATTTGCTAGCAAGAATGTGTAAAGTAATTAAAAGTAAATTACTATCTCTAATCTTTAGCACATCTATCTATGGTTAGAAAAACTCAACGCCTTTTGCTGCTAGTTATTTCCTGTAGTATAACTGGTGTAATTTTGGGAGGTACTGCTGCTTGGGCAGAAAGTAATCTCTGTTTGGAAGACAGTAAAGTTACAAGCGACTGTCTAACTCAAGATCCGATCCAAAAAACTATCCAAGGAATGAGTACCGGATTGTTAGCTGGGGCTGGGGCCGCTTGCGGTGCAGTATGGCAGTTAAGGCATGAAGATTGAGCGTGAACTACCTACTACTAACTCGTATTATCGGGTTAGTGGTAGGTAGTTTGCTAATTGGGAAGATCAGTCTTTTTTTGACGGAGAGAATTATAGCTAATTCGGAAGAGGGTTGCATTACAAAAACTGGGTACGGAAAAATTTATGTTGAAGTTGGGCGGTCAATCATCCCGATCTATATGGCTTTGGAAGAATACCGATCTATTAATGCACGGGCAAATTTCTGGTGTTGTTCAGCTAGATATTGAGGAGAGATAAACTGAGCATTGCCCATGAAGCGGTACATCCAGCGACAAAACTCCTCCAGCGATCGCTCAGGAAGTTTAACAATATAATCTACGTAAGTAGGTTTGCTATGTGTCTTATTCATAAGTCTGGGTTAATCGCCTGAATTGGTGAACGAAATAATAAGCTTTTTGGTCACTTACGTTGTTTTATTGACAAAATATCACCCCAGATATACATTGCTGAAACTATTACTGTAAAAGGGGTCATGACGAAATACGTGTAAAATGGGACACGTTGTAAAGAAGAATTACAGAAAGCACTTTCTCGATTTACTAACTTGCCCAAAAATGATGAAGAAGCTTTTTACATTTATGACCGTAGAATCGACTTTTCACCCTTGCCACTTCATCAAACTTGCCCATAAATGATTGTTTATGGGCAAGCTTGAGGCATTGAAAGCGGTGAAGAGTTGATTTTAGTGTGCAAAACTTTGATTGCCCCAATACCATTTATGGGCAAGTTGGTAAATCAATAAAACACGTTCCGCAACATTTGACCCCGTTGTGGATACAGTGATGCGAAATCTTCATCCTGATAAAACATCCCAAGTTCATCACGCAAGCGCATATATAAATTACCTTTTGGAAATGCGGCTTTGGCTACACGTACCGTTTCATTGGGAATAGGAGGAATTTCTTCAGGATGTAAACACATATACTGCCTCCAAACGTATTTCCTCTAGTTTATTGATAATTGAGGCAGCTAACTTAATTTTTTTCTTCCTGTGTAATACACGGGAAGGGATATCTATCTTCTCCATGTATTACACGGGAAATCCGCCGTTTTTATGTTAAGTAATATTTCGCCAACGGTATCGGTATCCCGGCTGAACCTTATATAGTCCTGCTACCCGACCACGGTGATGCCTTTCACCGACGACTTAACTTTTTTAGCTACCATTATTTCTAACTTTTGATAGACTATTTTATTTTGATTGATCTATCAAAAGTTGGGATAATATTTTTGTATGATGAGTAGGATTAATTTAAGACTTAATCAGGCATTTTTATTGCAAAACTGTGATTTGAAAAGGGGATAAAAATACTTAAAAATCAAACATAGCAACGCGCAGAGAAATATCAATTAGAGCGCGTAGAGCGCGAATGCTTTTCATCTAATCTCTGTGATAAAAATATTATTGTCTGTCCAAAATGCTAAATTTTGGAAAAATACTCACCTGGGTTTAGTAATCAGAAAACTTGATAATTTACTGAGTTTAATAAGAGAGGCATTATGAAGAAGTTAGTGTCTAATTTACCAAGCCATTTGATTTTGTTCTTAGTAATTATGGCTCCATCTGTAGTGGTTTCTGAGCTAGTACAAGCTGCAAACTCTAATCAAAATATTCCAGTTAAGGAGGCTATGAACCCTGTAGATACTATTAATTTTTCCTCTAGTTTAAGTGAAAAGATACAAGCTATTACAGGAAACAGACAAACTGTAGCAGTTGATCCACACAAACCTCAGCTACTAGCGCGAAGACCAAGATTTCGCTTGTTTGATAATGGTCCTAGTTTCGTACAAAACCAACCCTATCAAGCTAATCAACAAGGTAATCGTCCTTCAGCATTAGAAACTTTTCAATCTTTGATACATTAAAGTTTAGTGGATGAGAAAGCATAATTAATTTAGAAAAAACTGATGATTCTAAATTAATTATGCATCTAAAATATTGTCGAAACTCACTGTTTAAACTTATGAAATCGGAAGCTAGACAGGTTCAATTTGTGGTTAAAACTTCTAAGCTTTGTAACTTACGCTGTCGCTATTGTTATGAATACTTAGAACTAGGTGATAGAACAACAATTGCGCTAGAACAACTGGATAAAATGTATCATCACATTGCTAATTATTATAGTCAGATTGACTTGAAAACAGAAATTCAGTTTGTTTGGCATGGTGGAGAACCACTCTTGCAATCACCTGATTATTATTGGCGTACTTTTGACCATCAGCAACAGATTTTTGGAGAACTGGCAAGTTCTGTTACTAATGTAGTTCAAACTAACCTGACAACACTTAACAAAGAAAGTATCCGATTATTATCCGAGGGATTTGATGGTGTCGGTGTTTCTGTTGACTTATTTGGAGGTCTACGTGTTAAGCAATCAGGAGTTGATTCTTTATTAACAGTTTTAAAAAATATGGATCGCTTACTAAATGCAAATGTTTCCTTTGGATGTATTACTGTTTTAACTAAATTAAATTTATCTTATCTTCAAGAGATTTTTAAATTTTATGAAAAGATGAAGCTTCATTTTCGGATTTTACCACTATTCAATGGAGCTTTTGAAGGGCAACATCAAGGATTTGAAATTACTCCACAAGAAGTTCTGCAAGCTTTTTGCACTCTTGTAGATATGTGGATGGAAAGCCAAAATATGGTAATGATTTTGCCAATTATGGAATATATAGAAATAATTCTTCGTCACTATAGCTCTGATTCTCAACTATATTTTTACGATAAGACGGAATGGGAATCAATTTATGTAGTGAATGTTAATGGTGATATTTATAGTTATGGAGATGCTTATAAACCAGAATTTTGTCATGGAAATTTATTTCAAAGTCCTTTAGAAAATATTATTTTAAGCCCTGTACATAAAAAAGTAATATCCGCAGCAGAAGAACGCATGATGTCTGTCTGTACTTCCTGCCAATATTTTGGAAGTTGTAGCGGTTATCCAATGGCTGAAGAAGCTATTATTAATAATCAATTTGATGAAGAAGGCAATATTGATTGTATCATCGAAAAAGGAATTTTAAAACACATAGAATCACGTTTAATCCAATCGGGTATTATTGAACCAATTTCTCGAAAAATCAATATTGAACAGCCAAAGCAATTCCCAGTAGTTTCAGCATTAGACTGTCCGTTATAAAAAAATACTTTTAATTAGGTAAACATAGAAGTTTTTAGGTAATCTTTGTGATAATTACAAGTGAAAATTTAAATTTAAAAAAAAGCATCCAAATTTTTTATCCCATCAATTCTGGAGGAAATAATCCCAGAATTAGGCTGAGTTCCGGAACATTCCAAAAAATCGAATTAGAAGACGATAAAGTTAAATATCGCAGTGGTGCTTTTCTACCCAAAGAACCTTGGAGACAAACGAATACAACAGAATATAACCTGCTTTTTAGCAATGAAGCTATGTCCAAACCGAAGACATGGGATATCGGTTCACATATAGCTATAGTTCGCATTCCCGAATATGCCTTGTTGCCTTTGGGAAAATTTAATTTTCGTTCAATAGAAACAGTAGAAGAGTATCAATCTATTGTCAGTAATCTTGAAGGTGAAAAAGCAATTAAAGAAGTTCTCAATCGTCTTTCAGATTACATTTTAAATCCTCAAAATTTAGAAATATTAGGTATTCAAGTTACTGAGCCTAATTTCAAAACTGTAACTGTTAATTATTATGGCAATTCTAACGAAAAACTGTTCGTTGGTATGCACCTTGATAGTTGGGATAAAGCACCATTGAGACGCAGACATAAATCCCGAAATAGAATTTGCATTAATTTAGGGCAAGAAGATAGATTTTTTTTGTTTATTAACCTAACTCTGATGGATATGTTTCGACATTTGGGGTTGTCTGAGACTGAGGATATTCATAAGCATTATAGAGGTACAGAAATAGGGTACGAGTTTATGCTGCGATATCCTTCATATCCTGTAGTTCAATTAAGAGTTGCACCAGGGGAAGCATATATTGCTCCCACTGATAATATAATTCATGAAGCTTCCACTATCGGTAATCATTATCCTGATATTACTTTGACTTTTCTTGGCTATTTTGGAATATGAAAACATTGACTCGAATCATCGTGCAGGTCTCCCGCCCAGGAGGTTCTTCTGCCAAAGCTCACCCAAGCTATAGTCTTCCGGGAGCAATGCGATTTTGTGAGGTCTGGTCAAAAACAAGCGATCGCACTGATCGTTGGTGCATTCTCCTGTTTGAGTCAGTAAAGCACTTGCAAGCGTTCTTTGGCTGTTGATGTCTTCAAGAGCTTGCCCCATCTTGGTTTCAGCCTTAGCGTGCAAATTATCTCTTTAGGCACGGTGATGCCAAGATGGAGGTATTTATTAATTGATAATAGTTCGTAATAACTCTTGAGTGGCGCGACTCTCAACGGAGTAATGGGGCTTGTGGCGTAGTAGACTGTCCATAATAAGTCGCGTACACCGGACACTACCAGCGAGAATAAATGAGGCCCTCACCCCCAACTCGTCTACCCAACAAGCATTACATATCTAGAGAATACCTTACACCAACTGAGGTGCGATCTCTTTTGATTGGGGCGATTTATGACATTTCATATCTGCGTGTGAAGCAAGTTTTAAGCACCTCATGCCAATAAAAAAAGACTGGAACTATGATAAAGTCTGCTGTTGAGTTTATTGCTCCTTTTATACATTTACAGCCAATGATTTCCATGCTTTCTGGCAAGCCAATTGTCTAACTGTGCTAACACTTAGCTGCAACGGACTGAATCGATATCTGGCTTGGGATGCAAAAAAGTAAGCATCTGGACGCATTTGCATTCTTGGTAACTTATAGAGAATAATCACAAAGAAAGCAGCTTTGGCATCTTCGTGCGAGATAATAAATATAAAATATGGTGATCGCAATCGATTTTGGTACTAGCAACACAGTCATTGCTCGTTGGAACCCCGTAACCCAGCAGCCAGAAACCCTGACTCTACCAGGTTTATCAATCAAACAAAGTCTCAATCCACCACTGATTCCCAGCTTGGTTTATGTTGAAGACGCAACCCAAAATCAAGTCTTAGTCGGGCAACAAGTACGCGATCGCGGTTTTGACCTCAAAGGTGAAACTAGATTTTTCCGCAGCTTCAAACGCGGTATTGGTGCAGATATCCAAGGTTTCTTACCCGAATTAGATGGGCAAATTGTCACCTTTGAACAAGTAGGACAATGGTTCCTCACCAAAGTAATTGAAGAACTAGCACCCCTACAAGGTGGGTTAGATTCTCTCGTGTTAACCGTACCCGTAGACAGCTTTGAAGCCTATCGTCACTGGTTGGGGAACGTTTGTCAATCCCTTCCCGTCGAACAGGTGCGAATGCTGGATGAACCCACAGCCGCAGCCTTGGGTTATGGTTTAGCAGATCAAGAAATTCTCTTGGTAATTGACTTCGGGGGTGGAACTTTAGATTTGTCCCTTGTCCGGTTGGATCAAGGCGTGCAAGCAAGCACAAAGCCGTTGGGATTTCTCCTCAAGTGGGGTAATAAGTCTCTGGCTGAAAATTCAAAACAAAAAGTTAAAACAGCCCGTGTCCTGGCGAAAGCTGGGCAAAATCTAGGCGGTACTGATATTGATAATTGGTTGGTAGATTACTTTGCCAAAACTCAAGAATTGGCAGTAAGTCCCTTGACAACACGATTGGCAGAACGGGTGAAAATTCAGCTATCAACCCAAAACCAAGCTAGTGAAGTTTATTTTGATGATGAAACATTTGAAAGTTATGAATTGGAATTAAACCGCGACACTTTTGACGATATCCTCAAAGAACACGCATTTTTTGAGTTATTGGATGAGTCGATGACGACACTGTTGCAGCAAGCAAAGCGCCAAGGGATAGAACTTCCTGATATTAATGCCGTTTTGTTAGTTGGTGGAACAGTGCAATTACCAGCAGTGCAGACATGGATAAAACAGTATTTTGAGCCAGAAAAAATCCGTTGTGAACGTCCATTTGAAGCGATCGCTCAAGGTGCATTACAGTTAGCTCAAGGGATACAAATCAAAGACTTTCTTTACCATAGTTATGGTATCCGCTACTGGGATCGCCGCAATCAGCGTCACAAATGGCATTCTTTAATTAAAGCTGGACAGGCATATCCAATGAGTCAACCAGTAGAATTAGTTCTAGGTGCTTCTTTGGAAAATCAGCCCAGCATTGAACTAATTATGGGAGAATTGGGAGCAGATACGGGTAGTACTGAAGTTTATTTTGATGGCGATCGCTTAATTACTCGCCGTCTGGAAAATACTGAAACCAGCGTCAAGCCTCTCAACGATCAAGAAGGCGCGAGGACAATTGCTCAACTGAAACCAGCAGGATATCCTGGAAGCGATCGCATCAAAATTCTCTTTCAAGTTGATGAGCAACGCTTTTTGCGAATCACCGTTGAAGACTTGTTAACCAATGATACGCTTTTGGAAAATCAACTTGTGGCACAGTTGAGTTAAACTATTGCGCGTTTAACTAAAAGGATTTAAAAGTGGGATACCGCAGCCATCAAAATCCCGGATGTTGCGCGTAACTAAAGTCAATTGATGAATTTGAGCAGTAGCAGCAATCATCATATCTGCTTGGGTATGTGTTTTCCCACTTAATCTTAGTTGACCTCGCAATTCACCGGAGCGCTTGGCAATTTCAATTGTGATAGGCAATACTTGACAGTTATTTTCTAAAAAGCTCTCGAACCATATTTGAATTCTAGGGTTGGGCTTGAATGTCAATCCGTAAAATATTTCTTCAACGGTGATCGCACTCAAAACTATAGAGGAAACTCTTTCTGCCCATTTCTGTACACCAGAGTTAGGTTGGAGTCTTACTAATTCGCTGATAATGTTAGTGTCACAGAGAAAAGTCATCGATGGCATCAGCGAAGGGGTTAAGACGGTCTTGGCGGGAGGGTACTTCGAGGATATAATCTTCTTCAACAACTATCTGGCGTAGTTCTTTGAAAACATCAGCTAGAGAAATCTTTTCGCGCTGCTTGCGCCATGTCAAGAACTCCTCAAATATTTCAGCTTCAACAACAACAGCCACCAGTTCATTGCGGTTGTATATAAGTTGCGGTTCCTTTGTGACAGCATGAATCAGTTCAGAGAACCTCTGTTTCGCTTCTGCAATTCTCCAGTTCATTCTCTTACCTCTTTTCTTCGCAATCATGTCTATTATAGACATGATTTATGTCTATAATTTGGTATTTTCTATAGAGCGATGTCCACGACGAGCTACGCCTACGCTTCTTCTCCTTCTCATTCGAGGCGAGTTATTCTTAGCTACCCATCTTTAACCATCCAAAAACTTGATTGACGGTTAGTGCAAGTTCAATTTCTGGTAATACAGGCAAAAAATCTTCTCCCTGGAATAGGATTGGCTGTTGCTCTGGTAGAAATACCAAAATACTCAAATCATCAGGATCGAGAAACCATCCCAGGCGGCTACCATACTTTAGACAGTAGAGAATATTCCCAATTACCTTGTTGGGTTTTTGTTCTGGCGAAAGAATCTCAATCGTCCAGTCTGGTGGAAGTTCAAAATTATCAGGTACTTCACGATCAACGGTAAACGGTATGCGTCCCCACTGAAATACAGCTACATCAGGTACAATTGAGCGATCGCCAAAACTACATCGTAATTCTGGAAAGGCATAGGCAATCTTCTGATTTTCCGCAACTTCATTCACAACAGCACCGAGTTTGCCTTGCAAGCGGCTGTGTCTCCCTTTTAGCATTGGCTTAGGAATAATCTCACCGTTAATATATTCACTCGTAGGCTTTGTTTCTGGGAGTTTCAGAAACTCCTCCAGGGTAATTAGTTTAGTAGTTGAGTAGCTCATAGCTCCTAAATACCTCGAAGATGTGTTCTTACTTTGGCAAGATGTATAGACAGGTGCTTAACTCCGTGAACGCACCTGTCCATACATCAAATCCAGAATTGCAACTCTTAATTACGAATTACGAATTACGAATTAACAATTATTTATGCACCACTACTAAAGTCCCATAGCTAGCCCAGTTGTAAACATTGCGTGCTTGCTTAACAGGTAAATTTACGCAACCGTGGCTGACTGGAGTGCCAAAACGATTATGCCAGTAAGCGCCGTGGATGGCGTAGCCTCTGTAAAAATACATTGTGTAAGGAACATCAGGAATATTGTAGCCCCTGCCTCGCATCCGGTGAGTGCGATACTTAGAATTAATCCGAAATCTACCTATGGGTGTGGGAGTCGATCGCTTCCCTCCAGAAATACGGTATGAATAAACAAGTTTTTTGCCTTCCCATGCACGTAACCGTTGTTCTGACAGGTCAATTTCAATCAAGCGAGGTTGGGATGTTTGGCTGATATTAGACTCAGTGATGCCATTTTCATCTACTGACGCAGCGATCGCTTTATCAGAGTGGCGATCGCCTGCTAACGGTGCTGACCAAGAAAATAAAGCCACCACCATCAGCGCCACACCTGTACAAAAAGTTTTGGAAGAACGAATCCCACCACTACGAATCCAGGATTGCATTATGCCTCACCTTCTAAAGTACGCAAAAATCATGAAGTGAAGTAATTTTCTGGAAACTACAAATTTCCAGGTTGATTACTAATTTGCTGTGAAGGATTTACGCAATTCATCCGCTAATGCTTTTCCAAACCAGTCCTAAACTAATCCGCATTTAATTAGTCATTGGTCATTTGTCATCCATTAATGACTAATAACAACTTTTACAAAAAAAATCTGTAATTTAAATGCGTCAATGCAAATTTTCCCCGCATTAATATTTGCATTTGGAGTTTCACACAGTAATTGTCAGGATTTACGCTTATTTCTTTGGGGGAAACTGGATAATACCAAATTTAGGAAAAGACTTTTAGTCCTAAATACCAAATTTAAAATCCAAAATTGGTATGAATCCCCTTTTATATATTTTATTTCAAATTCAGTAATTCCGACTCCGAAGATTCCCAGCATAAAATATTGCTGGGAATCACTCAATTGTCTTGATTTGTTGTTATTAATGATTTTTCATAGATTGCCTTTTGGCTGGTTTACCTACTATTTCTGGATGATTATTGGTGTCCCTACCGATGCCCACTCAAATAGCCATTTAGCGTGTTTAGGTGCAAGATTCACACAGCCGTGGCTCACTGGTGTGCCAAATCTTTTATGCCAGTAAGCCCCGTGAATACCGTAATTCCCTTGGTAAAACATCGCATGAGGAACGTTAGGAACATTGTAGTTTTCTCCCCGCATCCGTGTAGTTTTAAACTTGGATTGAATTTTAAAAGTACCAACAAGAGTGGGAGTAGCTTTTTTGCCGGAGGAAATAGCACTTCCATAAACCACTCTGTCACCTTCCCAAGCTATTAATCGTTGCTTTGAAAGGTCAATTTGAATCCAGCGTTGATCTGATTGTTGTAATGTCTGGATTTTTTGGGCAATTACTTGATCTTTAGAATTTGCCCAAACTTCACTAGTTCCAGTAGTAGTAAAAACACTTAAAGACAGTACTGTACCAGTAAGAAGTATTTTTAAGCGATGCACCCAGTCAGGATAAATCAGTTTTTTCATTTTAGATACACTCACACTCAAATCATGAAGTCTTGAGAAACTTATCAGGTTTCACTTTTATTCCCTATCTATTACTTTAATAGACGTGAATTTTTGATGATTTGATTCTAATTTAACCTAACTGTTGTATAAGGTTTTTTGCCCTAGATGCGATCGCTTGCCAATTTCCCTCTGTGACAAGCTTTTTGGGAAATAATTCACCGCTCAAACCGACAGCGATCGCTCCGGCTTGCAAAAATTCTTTAGCATTTTCTAGAGTGACACCGCCTGTAGGAATTAAGGGAATCTGACTTAGTGGCCCTTGCAAACTTTTAATGTAATCAGCTCCTCCCACTGCTTGTACGGGAAACACTTTTACACAACTAGCGCCCTGACTCCAAGCGGTAACAATTTCTGTAGGAGTCAACGCTCCTGGGATGATAGGTATATCTTTTTCTTGTGCTGCTTGAATCATTGCTGAGTCAACGTGGGGTGTGAAGAGGAATTGCGCCCCAGATGCGATCGCTTCTTGTAGCTGTTGCACATTGAATAACGTGCCAGTACCAATGATACAGGCTGGTAATTCTGAGCGTAGTTGACTGATTAATTCTCCAGCGCGATCGCTATTCCAGGTAATCTCAATCAGATGCATACCCCCAGATGCTACAGCCATTGCCATTTCGTGTCCCACTTCGATTTTAGGGGCGCGGATAACTGCGATCGCACGATGTTTTTGCAATTGTGATAACCAAATTTCATTAGGCATTTTGACTGGGAATTAGGGATTAAGGACATTCCAGTGAGGTGTTTTAGCGCAACAGCGTAACGCACCTGTTATCTGTAGGCGACGCATTAGGCTTAACCCCGTAACTACTGGATAAATTTTCTGGAAGTCCCATGAGTCCAATACAAACCTAACCCTATCTGCAAGAGCAAGTACTCTCTATTCTGAAGATATGCAAGATGGGTTAATAGTAGCTAGCTAATTTAAGAATTGTGAATAGTTTAAAAAAGGCTAGAGACTGCATCTAAGCTGTCTCTAGCCTTAATTTACTTAATGGGCAGTACCAGACTCGAACTGATGACATCCTGCTTGTAAGGCAGGCGCTCTACCAACTGAGCTAACCGCCCTTTTGACTAATCCTTAACTAATATAGCAGAAGATTTTGCATTGCGCTAGTAGTTTTGGGAAAATCTTTTTTTCTCTTATACTGGCTCAGTATTAAGTTACTCAGCACGGGCTAAACGCCCCGCTATCGCTAACAGGATTTAGGATGCCCTCTGGTCGGACGCACGATCGCATTACTATGTATGCTCTGCCGTTGGTGGCGGGCATTACTTTCTGGCAGACTCGCAGTAGCAATGCAACTTTGTTGGTTGCAGGTGGGTTTCTATTTGGAGGGCTGATGTTTGGCCCCGATTTGGATATTTACTCTGTGCAATTTCAACGCTGGGGTTTCTTGCGCTGGATTTGGCTACCTTATCAAAAAAGTCTGCGGCATCGTTCTTTTTTATCCCACGGGCCGATTATTGGCACGATTCTGCGAATACTTTATCTAGGGTGTTTGCTAGCTATCTTGGCAATTTTGGTTTTGGCAATTGCCGAAAAATTATGGAATCTGAGTTTTACTTGGCAAGATTTGGGACAAACTGTGGGGCGATCGCTCCTGCAATATGATACTGAATATGTCGCCCTGTTTTTGGGGTTGGAACTTGGTGCGATGAGCCATTCTCTCAGTGATTGGAGTGGTTCGGCATACAAGCGCGTGCGAAAGCAGGGGGTTCGGGGGTTGCTTCCTAGTGGCAAAATGAAGAAGCGGAAAGTTACAAGTCGCGGTACTCGTCGAGCTACAGTTACCAGAAAGAGCAACGGCAGAACGACAAAGGACAAATGACAAATGACAAATGACAAAGTTGAGACTTTGGCAGCTTTGCAGGAATTGATTGAGGTGGTGACGAAGTTGCGATCGCCTGATGGTGGTTGTCCGTGGGATTTGGCGCAAACTGCCGAAACGCTTACGCCTTATGTGATTGAAGAAGCTTATGAGGTGGTGGATGCAATTAAGAGTGGGGATCAGAAGGCGATCGCAGAAGAATTAGGCGATTTATTATTACAGGTGGTATTGCAAGCCCAAATCGCTAGCGAATCGGGACAATTTTCTCTTAAAGAAATAACTCAGGGGATTTCCCAAAAGTTGATTCGCCGTCATCCTCATGTGTTTGGTGATGTGTCGGTAGCCAGTGTGGATGAGGTGCGGCAAAATTGGGAACAAATCAAAGCGCAGGAAAAAGGCGAACCATCCCCAGACGCGCAAAAACTTAGTGCTAAACTCGGTCGTTATGGGCGCACCCTTCCCCCGTTGACAGCAGCGATGAAGATTTCTCAAAAAGCTGCTGCCATTGGCTTTGAATGGGAAAATATTCAGGGCGTTTGGGATAAGTTTCATGAAGAATTGGGTGAATTTCAACAGGCTTTAGCTGAGGAAACACCAGCGCGACAACAAGCAGAATTAGGCGATTTACTCTTTGCAGTTATTCAGCTAGCCCGTTGGCATAATCTTGATCCTAGTGCTGGTTTGCAAGGTACAAATCAGCGATTTGTCCAGCGATTAGAAAAAATGGAGGCAGTTGTCGCTCGCCCCCTTTCTGATTACAGTTTGGATGAGCTAGAAAATTTGTGGCAACAGGCAAAAGCCCAACTTGCCAAAGAAGGCTCATAAATTAATTTCTAATTATCCAGGACTTACGCCAACAATGTCTCAAGCCCTGATTTTCAGATAGGGGTAATTTATGAATTTCCCCTAACGCCCAATAGTAAATTAAGTACAGGCGACATCATAGCCAAGCTCGATCGTATTGAACAGGCCAGAGTTTATCGTGTCCTAACTGTTTAGCTGCCAGATGCGGCCAATAAGGATTGCGGAGTAGTTCACGTCCTAACAGCACTATATCGGATACTTCTGTGCGAATAATCTCGTCAGCGTCTTCAGGGGCTGTAATTAACCCTACGGCTCCTGTATGGATATTGGCTTCGCGGCGGATGCGTTCGGCAAACTGAGTCTGATAACCAGGTTGAATTGGGATCTTGACACCCGGTATAATTCCCCCTGATGAAGTATCAATGAGATCAACTCCTAGAGATTTAAGCTTGTCACTTAAAGCGATACTTTGCTCGATGTCCCAACCCCCATCTACCCAATCGGTAGCAGAAATACGTACCCAGAGTGGATTTGTCTGGGGCCAAACCTCTCGAACTGCTTGAACAACTTCTATGAGCAGACGAGTCCGGTTTTCAAAGCTGCCACCATAATCATCTTGCCGTTGGTTAGCAAGGGGTGAAAGAAACTGGTGGAGTAGATAACCGTGAGCAGCATGGATTTCCACTACCTTAAAACCAGCTTGTAGAGAACGTTTAGCACCTTGGACAAAGGCATCAATAACTTCCTGAATTCCCTCAAGACTTAGGGCTTCTGGAACCGGACTATCTTGGCTAAAGGCGATCGCACTACTCGAAACTAAGGGCCGCCAACCTTCCTGAGATTCATCCAGCGTTTTCCCTCCCTTACTGGGTTTGGCAGTGCTGGCCTTTCTACCTGCATGAGCAAGTTGAATCCCTGCAACAGCGCCAAAGTTATGAATCAATGCCACAGTTTTGGCTAAAGTTTCTATATGTGCATCTGACCAGATTCCCAAATCTTGCGGGCTAATGCGCCCACGCGGTTCTATAGCTGCTGCTTCTGTGAACACTATACCTGCGCCGCCTACTGCGCGAGAAGCTAAATGAATAACGTGCCAATCATTAGCATATCCATTTGTACTGGAATATTGACACATGGGTGAAACAGCAATGCGGTTCCGGAAGGTAACTTCACGAATCTTGAATGGTTCAAATAGATGTGCCATTAATATTGATTCCTTCTCTTGCTAGGTGAAACAAATTGGGGAGAGATTTACAGGATGAACTCGATCGATTTTGCATGAAATAGCTAGAGATATTATACGGAGGAGATTCTAGTAGAAAAACTAGAGTAACCCAGGTAGCATTAAAGGTTGGAAATACTAATGCAATGTTCAATGATGCTTCTCGTAATACAGGCGGCTCACGAATGAGTTGCACAAGACTCATAAATCCCACCTGCTGAACAATCTATGAGACGCGCAAAGAAGGCGGAATTCTTATATGGAAAGTGTTTCGTTCATGTGGAATTGGTGGTTTATTTACGTCGTAGCACAGCAGAAGCCAGATTAAGATTTGGATAAATCGGCTTATCATCAGACTCTTGCCTCTGCAATTCCCAGATATCACATCCTACTTCTTCTTGATCCACTAATAACTGGAGATGATCTGGTAATTTAGTTTTTTGCGAAATTGTCCAATTTTCTCCATATAAACATTCTCTTTCAATTTGTCCAGAAAACATAAGTTTACTCTCCAGTAATGTCACAACTTAAGTTTAGTAACTCTTAATTTTTGAAAGACAAAGTAATAAATTCTCATCTTTCATTTTCATTCGCATTTAAAATACACTTACTATTTGTCCCTAATATTGTTTCTTAATAAAATTTCTCACTTGTGGATAGTTAATTAGCTCTTTTAGCTTCTGAGTTTTCGATTCCTTTTCTCGACCTAATTGGACTTCTTCACCGATTTAAGATTTTCCAGAAAAGACCGAGTGTGCTTAATAAAACTATATTTAATGCCACTAAATTGATTGTGAGTTCCTTGACAGTTTTATTCATAAAAGGCCTTTTTGAGATTGGAAACCCCAACCTCAAAAAAACTAATTTGGGGTAATTCACTCATTAAGACTCCTGAATTTTCCTCCTTCCCGCGTCTGGCTTGGGAAGGAGGTTAGGTTTTTGGTAGACTTTTTCATATAACGTGAAAAGTCAGGTAATAGGGCTAAAAGTTTATTTGGCACTAAATTTTGAGTTTATTGGCTAATTAAGACAATTTACCGATTAAACTACTGTAACTCGACCAATTTAAAGTAGTATGCATTTATGAGGTTTGCATAGATCGTGCTAAAAAACAAGAGTTTGTTGAGATTTATTAATATTACTCATTCAGAGAGTTAAGTCTGTGGCGAAAACTTTCTAAAAAAATAAAGAACAAGTATAATTTTTATCCTCAATGGTTAAAACAACAGATTCTGCGTCGAATGCGTTATGGGATGTTTTAAAAGTCTCTTTGTCGGGATCAAAAGTTCTAGATGCCTCTAAATCCATGCCACCTGCTCATCGGGGAGACTTACCTTGGCGCTCAATACTGCTCGGTTAAAGGGAAAAGCGTAAGGAGAAAAGGAGTGGAAGGCTCGATATATAAGGTTTTTTCCCCTTTAACCTGAGTCCCTTTCCCCAAAACCCGACAAGTATTGCCTTGGTGCGAGCCTTTTCCTTTGGGACAAGACCGCAGTTGTTCCCCTTAAAAAGGCTGACTTTAACTGTAGTCGATGTCGATAAATTGACCAGCAGTTTGCTGTCCAAATTAGGATGTTCCCAATATTTTCGCCATTACCATTGTGAAAAAGGGTGTTTTACTAAATTGCTGTTGAAATATCTGGAATCATCAGAAACTTCTTGTCCAATCCAACTTGGTAGTTCAATTTGTTGATTTTCATCATTCAGTTCAACTTCTGCCAAGATTAATCCTTTATTAACACCATCAAACTCGTCTATTTCCCAAATCAAACCACCCGATTGGATTTTATATCTAATTTTTTCTATAAAGGGACGTTCACATAATGCCTCAAGCATTTCTTGAGCATCTTCAACAGGAATAGGATATTCAAACTCTAATCTCGAATATTTTATACTGGGGCCTTTAATAGTCAAATAACTCTTTTCCCCTACTATACGTATGCGTACAGCCGTTTTGTCTTGTGTGGCAATGTATCCTTGACGATATACACTACCTTCAACTAATCCTCTCCAGCTATCTCCTTTCACTAAAAATTTCCGCTCTATTTCTTTCGCCATTTTAGTTACCTAATTATTTGTTTTTGTCTAGAAACAAGCTGAGTTATTTTCAAAAAAGCCTATGCGATCGCTCATTTGCACAATGACTATCTTCTAATTCAGCGTCTCCCCATTAGTCAACTGCTGTCAGGATTTAGGTCTGTCAAATTTTTCAACCGCATACTCTGACTCTAATACACCCTTACCTGACTTTAAAATATGTTGGTAATAACAACCTCTACTAGGGGTGGAGAATAAGTACTTCGTAAGGGTTCAAAGTACGTCAAAATTTAGATAAACGCGATCGCACTTACTGACAATGCAGATTACCCAAAGTCTCCATACAGCAATTCTTGTGACTGATTTAGAACGCTCTGAACACTTTTATGGCAAAGTATTGGGATTATCCAAAATAGATCGTTCCCTGAAATACCCTGGTGCATGGTATCAAGTCGGTAACTATCAGATTCACCTAATAGTTGCACCTACTGTCCCCACCGAAAACCCAAACGAAAAATGGGGACGCAATCCTCACGTCGCTTTCTCGGTTGCTAACTTGGACGCTGCAAAACAAGAGTTGCTCGATCATAATTATCCCTTTCAACCCAGCGCTTCTGGTCGCCCTGCCCTATTCACTCAAGATCCTGATGGAAATATTATCGAGTTGAGCCAGGAGTAAGGGGGAGCAGGGGAAGAAGAACTATTTATTGACTAATGACTAATGACCAATGACTAATGAAAATAATTGCCTACTCTTACACC
>NZ_JAAGOG010000472.1:0-780 GCF_010747425.1 Nostoc sp. UIC 10630 | reverse complement strand
GGCGTTGCAGAATAGAAATATGAATTAGTGCGATCACTATGAAATGTCCAAGGTGTGCGTCAAGCCACATTCGCAAAAATGGTAAACAAAGAGGTAAACAAAACTACATTTGTGTGGAATGTGGTCGTCAGTTTGTTGATTCTTATGAACCGAAAGGTTACTCGGAAGAAATCAAGCGTGAATGTCTAGAAATGTATGTTAATGGTTCTGGCTTTCGGGCAATAGAACGAGTGAAAAAAGTACATCATACAACAGTCATTAATTGGGTAAAAGAGGTTGGTAATACTTTGACTGATACACCCCAAAAGGATGAAATACCAGAAATTACCCAAATTGATGAATTGGAAACATTTATCGGTAAAAAAAAACAAAATTTGGTTGTGGACAGCAGTGAATAAGCACATTCCGGGAGTTATAGCTTGGGTTTTAGGCGACCGCAGTTCGGAAACGTTTAAGCTTTTATGGCAGATTATAAGCTGTTGGCATTCTTATTTTTATGTTACTGATGGCTATCCGGTTTATCCTTGCTTCATCAGCGACGAAGACCATATTGTTAGTAAAACCTACATGACCAGGGTTGAAGGAGAAAACAGTCGTTTTCGACATTATCTTGCTCGACTACATCGGAAAACTTTTTGTTACTCTAAGTCAGAAAAAATGCTGAGACACTCTATTCGACTGGTCATACATTATCTTAAGTATGGTTCAGTGCCGCTCACGATGTGAGGTACAAGTTTTATTCCAGCGATCGCCTGATTCATATTTTGATTCAGCAACGCC
>NZ_JAAGOG010000108.1:0-27904 GCF_010747425.1 Nostoc sp. UIC 10630 | reverse complement strand
GAAGACACCGTTCGACTTGCATGTGTTAAGCATACCGCCAGCGTTCATCCTGAGCCAGGATCAAACTCTCCGTTTTGAAGTGTTTGCTTTATTAGCTCAATTTAGCTGCTCTTTTTTAACTTCAGCTTAGTTATTTTTATTTTCTTGACGCAATACACTTGCTGTATAATTGCTTTCAAACTATAATATTTTCAAGGTTCGGTATCCCTTTTCGCGAGTCGCTTTAAGCTCTCCGCTTCAGGCACTTATTCAATATAGCGAACACACCCCCTCATGTCAACTATTTTCTCCAAAAATCTTTTGGACTGTTTCTTTGTCCCCTGAAACTCCCCACTGTCACTGCTTCTAGGCAACAATAGTTTATGCACTGTGCCAACTAAAGGATGGGGGAAGCGTGAATTTTCAATCCGTAATAGCTTTGTTGCATCACTTCTGGGGTGAGCGCGGTTGTCTTATCGCCCAGCCCTACGATATTGAGAAGGGAGCTGGTACTAAGAATCCGCAGACATTTTTAAGAGCATTGGGGCCGGAACCGTGGGCTGTTGCCTATGTTGAACCATGTCGTCGCCCAACGGATGGACGGTACGGTGAAAACCCTAACCGTTTCCAACATTATTATCAGTACCAAGTTTTGATTAAGCCCTCACCAGATAATATCCAGGAGATTTATCTTGATTCATTAAGGGTTTTAGGTATTCGTCCTGAAGACCACGATATTCGGTTTGTAGAGGATAATTGGGAAGATGCAACGGTGGGAGCTTGGGGTACTGGATGGGAAGTATGGTTAGATGGGATGGAAATTACTCAATTTACCTACTTCCAACAGTGTGGGGGAATTGATTGCCGTCCTGTGTCGATTGAGATTACTTATGGTTTAGAGCGGCTGACAATGTATCTCCAGCAAGTGGAGGCAATTACTAAAATTCATTGGACGGACAATATTACTTATGGTGATGTTTTTCTGCAAAATGAGATTGAGCAGAGTACATACAATTTTGAAGCGTCTAATCCTGAATTGCTGCTGACACTGTTTAGTTTGTATGAGCAGGAAGCTACTCAGTTAACAGAGAAGGGTTTGGTGTTACCCAGTTTGGATTATGTAATGAAGTGTTCGCACACGTTTAATCTGCTGGATGCTAGAGGTGTGATTTCGGTGACGGAGAGAACTCGCTATATTGCCAGGATTCGGCATTTGGCTAGGAAGGTTGCTCATTTATATGTAGAGCAAAGGGGGAAATTGGGTTTTCCGTTGCTCAAAGATTTAAAACCAGTCATACCTGTTGGGCAAGTAGAAGTTGCGGCTACACAGACGAAATCTGCCTCCGCAGGTTAGCAAACCTTTGATTTTGCATTCCAATAAGCTAGGCATATCTTTAATCATGTAGCTATTGCTAAAGTTCAGAAATACCGTTAAATCTTGAATCTGGAAGATTAAGGCTACAAGATAAGGCCCGCACAGGCGGGCTTTGTTTGTATAAACTTGATGGACTATACTTCACCACAGGCATCAAAATCTTTCAAAGATGTCTATTAAAGAGATGAAAAGCTTACGCAGAGGTACTCCAGCCGCAGATAATAAGAATTTGGAATATTTGCTTTTTGAATTTTATTGCCAAATTCAGCAACGCCAATTTTTCTCTATTGCTACTCTAGCTATTTTTAAGTCAGCTGCGAATTCTGGGTGTCAGGTGCTTTTACAAAAAATCTTATGATTCAAACCAGTGGTGTAATTATTTGTCTTGGCTACATTTTTGGGTTGCTGTTTACAGCAGTTCCTTGGGGTGGTGTGTGGATTTTGGTTCTGGGGATAGTGGGAGCAATTCTTTTTAGAAGACGCACCAGTTCACAACAACTTGCCCAAAAAGCAGAAAAGGTTGGAAGCAAAAATAAGACAGTGCCTAATACCTGGCAAACTAATCCCCATCCTCGAATATGGCTAGCTGCTGGTTTAGTAGGATTATTGGCAACTCTATATTTTCAATGGCGAGTGCCGCAACCAGGTGCAAAAGATATTAGTCAGTTTGTTCCACCTGGAAATAGCAGTAATCAAGAACAACTTGTGATTGTTCGTGGGGAAGTGGCGAGTAATCCCCGTTTAACTCGCAGTCAGCGAGGACAATTTTGGCTGGAAGCAACTCAGATAGATGAGGTCAAAAATGAAAAAGGTTCAGCAGGTGTCCCAAAAGGAGTAACGGGCAAATTGTATGTGACAGTGCCTATACTTCAGGCTACTGGGTTATACCCTAGTCAACAAATTGCTGTGACTGGAATTTTGTACAAACCAAAGGCGGCTTCCAATCCTGGTGGTTTCGATTTTCAGAAGTTTCTTAAGCAGGAAGGAACATTTGCTGGTTTGATTGGGCGACAAATAAATGTTTTGGATCAGGAACGTAAATGGGGATGGTGGCAAATTCGGGAGCGAATTGTGCGATCGCAAGTTCGTTGGTTAGGTATCCCTGAAGGGCCTCTTGTCAGTGCAATGGTTTTAGGTAGCAAAGCTGTTGATTTACCCTACGATATCCGCGACTTATTTGTACAAGCAGGATTAGCTCATGCTTTAGCAGCTTCCGGGTTTCAAACTTCTTTGATTTTGAGTGTGATTTTACAGTTAACTAAACGGGCAAAAAAAGCAACGCAATTTACCCTTGGCTTTTTAGCTTTAATCATTTTTCTAAGTTTAACAGGTTTTCAACCTGCGGTTCTCAGAGCCGTAATTATGGGTTTTGCGGCATTAGTGGGTTTGCTATTAAAAAGGAAGGTAAAACAGTTCGGATCATTGCTATTAGCAGCAACTCTGTTATTAGTGTTTAATCCTCTATGGATTTGGGATTTAGGTTTTCAATTGAGTTTTTTAGCAACGCTGGGCTTAATCGTAACAGTACCGGCATTAGTCGACCGCCTAGCATGGCTACCACCTGCGATCGCTTCTTTAATTGCCGTTCCCCTTGCTGCGACTCTTTGGACTTTACCTGTACAACTTTCTGTATTTGGGGTTGTACCATCTTATAGTTTATTGCTGAATGTGGTTAGTACTCCATTAATTTCGATCATTAGTATAGGTGGAATCATTAGTGCTTTAGTAGGTTTAATTTGGACTCAGGCAGGAAGCTTCATCGCATCGGTGTTACATTACCCGACAGACTGGCTAATTAAATTAGTGGAGTTTTTTAGCAAGTTGCCAGGAAATTCTGTTGCTGTAGGTAGTATATCCACTTGGCAACTTTTGACGATTTATTTACTGATTATACTAGTTTGGCTAGTTCCTTGGTGGCAACGAAGATGGTGGGTTGCTAATGTGATTGCCATTGGTTTAGTATTCATCCCCCTTTGGCATTCTACAAATACATTGTTTAGGATAACGGTATTAGAATCTGGTACGGAACCAATTGTAGTTGTTCAAGATAGAGGAACTGTAACTGTAATTAATAGTGGTGATGAAGGGACTGGACGTTTCACAATCCTACCGTTTTTACAACAGCAAGGTATCAATCAAATCAATTGGGCGATCGCAACTGATTTTCAAGGCAATGAAAGTAATGCTTGGTTGGAATTATTGCAACGTTTACCAATCAAAAGTTTTTATGAATATTCCCCCAATCCAGAAAATTCTATTGCCACTCAGGCAATTCAACAAGAATTACAAAAACATCAAGGATTTTATCAACCAATGGCAGTTGGTCAAGCTGTCAAAACTGGTTCAATAGTGGCGCAGTTAATCAACGCTCAATTACCCATCTTACAATTGCAAATTTTAGATCAGAATTGGTTATTAGTCGGTAATGTCAAGTCTAAAGAGGTACAGCAATTAGTCAAAAATGGGAGCTTGCCTCGTCCACAAGTCCTGTGGTGTTCCCCTCAGTCATTAAAAGATTTAGTTATTGCTCTGCAACCACAAGTGGCGATCGCTTCTTCTGTTAACTTTGATCCAAAGGTTTTATCGGAACTAAATCAAAGCCAAACTAAACTATTTTTTACGGGACGTGATGGGGCTATTCAATGGACACCTGATGGTCAGTTTGAGGCGTTTATTGAAGCAGCAGAAAACAAATCTTCTATCTTATGAACAACTCACAATTCAGGAATTTTAAAAGTACGATATTTATTTTTAGGCAAGACTAGCTAAAAATGAGTTTTATAGATTACAGCCTAGTTAGTACTTAATGAAGTTTCACATTCGCCTACATTATTCCAGTCTGGTCTTTGACTGACACCCAATAATTGTTGGATTTTGGGTAAAAAGGGGAAAGAAAAAACCTTTAACCTTTTCCCTGAACCCACTTCCGATTGAAAAATGCAAAACCACAAGCACTATTGGACTAGAACTAACTACTTTAAATTAAAACACAGCATTTGTTCATTTTTTAATGAAGTCATGGACTAGACTTGATTATTTACAGAACCAAATCATCTTAATTATTTAAAATCTTACAGTAGTGGAAATACTTATCTTATTTTTACTTATTTAAATATTTCTTTTACATTGTGCTTATAATTCTTGCTATAAAAATAGTTAAACTTCATACTTGAGAATAAACCATACTTTTTTACTATTGCTTAGAAAAACATCTATCCTACTTCACGATCACTTGAACTAGATGTCATTACTTATACCATTGTAGTAGCATCTTAAATGATTGATATTAGAGAAGTAGTTTAAAAATATAGCTTGTCTGTCCCCTACATGAATAAAAAATGGGCTGCTAAACGACTTACTATCAATCTCACATCAAGCGAGGCACAGAAGCTTGAACAATACTGTTCAATAACAGGGAGACCAGCAACTGATGTGATTCGGGAGTTAATTCGCTCTCTTGCTACTCAGGAGGAAAAAGGCTTGCAAACTTAGTAAATCATACTGAACAAAAAACAAAATTTTGATAATCACATCTAATTGGGGAGTGAAATAAGTGTTTCAGAGTTATTAGTTATTTCCTTGAAAACACACGCTATAGGTAGCAACTGAACACTTAGCTATGCTCAGTATGGATGGTTTTGAGGTAATAGTTCACCTATAAGTGAATCCGTAAATCGGTTTTGCTCTCAGTATCAGTGCCAGCGTTTTCTAGGAAAATCACCAAGGAAGTTTAGAGGCAGGGGCAATAGTATTCCTGCCCAAACTTCTCTAGAGCTACAAATTACTCAATAAGATTTGGGATAATAAAATTGTTCTTGCGTTTAAATTCGCTTCTTCTCAGACCTTTTTAAATTTTGAATTTTGAAGCTTTCAATTTTAAAAACTTTTGGGTAAGACGTTCGGCGATGGCTCAGTAGAGCCGCGATGATGCCGTTCGCGTAGCATTCCGTAGGAAAGTCCAAAATTTAAAATTCCCCTTTTCAAGACAGACACTTAAAAAGTCTGGTTGACTACTAAGGGAATATCAAAAATAAATTCTTCAGCCAGGTATATTAAGGTTAGCGTAGCGATCGCTAGCCTGGAAGTAACGATAACAAGTTTTTCTCAATTGGGGGACACACCTTTATTTACATTGCCCATCCCATAATCAGTAATGGCTTTACCAAAACTTACTCTTTCGATTCACATCCAGGAGTACAGCGATCGCTCCTTCAACAGCTAAAAATTTGATCAGAGAAGAGAGTGCGTTATTGTCGCTTATCGTAGGTATCGCTTGTTTTCAATTGCGACGGAAATTTCTCTTACGTTGTTTATGTCTTGCAACTTCTTTGCGCTTGTGTTTTTCCAAAGGGGTTTCAAAGTGACGATTTTTTCTCATGTCTGGGAAAATACCTGCTTTGGAAACTTCTCTCTTAAATCGACGCAAGGCCGATTCAATTCCTTCATTTTCGCCCACAAATACTTGGGTCATTTTCATCTCCTACTTAATTGGTACTGGGCAATTTCAAAGCATCCAGTAGATCGGAGCGCAAAAAGGGCAGATAATGATTCTGCCCTTAAGACGTTAAAACTTAATTTTTGATTTTAAACCTTAGTAGCGTCCTCGGTTGTATCCGCCACCGCCGCCGCCGCGACGATCGCCACCACCACCACCAAAGGAACCACTTCTGTCTTCCTTGGGTTTAGCCTTGTTGACTTTAAGGTCGCGTCCCATCCACTCAGCACCATCAAGAGCTTCAATGGCAGCTGTTTCTTCAGCTTCTGTGCCCATCTCTACGAAAGCAAAGCCACGTGGACGGCCTGTTTCACGGTCAGTAGGCAACTGAACGCGTTTTACAGAACCATGTTCAGCAAAAACAGATGTAAGGTCTTCTTGTGTGACCTCGTAGGATAGATTACCTACATAAATTGACATGCGTTATCTCCAAAATCATAGGTGTGTAGAGATTTAGATTTCGGAGACAAGCTTGTTAAGACCAAAAGGGAAAAGCCTGTCAATACTAAAAACAAACGCTGTAACCGAATTTTATTCTCACCTAACTACCTTAGCACATCCTTGAGTTCTTACCCATCCTAAAAAAGGAAGTACTAAGAGTAAGCGATCGCAGTTCACCCTCTCAAACATCCTCTAGGTAATGAATTTATAGGCAACTTTAACATTGAGTAGCAAAAATTGCCCAAATAATTGCAAAATAAATGCAGTTCGTCATTGTAACTACCTGGAAATGCCGACTACACTTGCCGACGCACAAAACTTACTTTCTGATCTGATCGCCCGCTATAGTGAGCGTGTAGATTATCTGATGATTCGCCTTGAAGAAGCAGAAGGGACTGATATCTTGTTGCGTGGCGACAAGGTAGAAACCCTCAGTGAAGGTATCTCCATTGGTGGACATATTCGCGCTTGTTATAAGGGTGGGTGGGGGTTAAGCTGTTTCAACCAACTGGGAACAATTCAGGATCGCATAGAAGAAGCGATCGCTGCGGCGCGAATGGTTGGTGATGAAGAAACTTTACTTGCACCCATTGACCCGGTGCAAGCAGTTTGTGTTCTACCCCTAAAAGGCACTGATCCCCGAAAAATCCCACTTTCCAAGAAAAAACAATTGTGCGATCGCTATACTGAATTGCTCAAAAGTATTGATGACCGGATTACCACTACCTCTGTGCGTTATGGTGACAGCGCTCAAAGAGTGATCATTGCTACCTCAGAAGGAACTTTGATCGAGCAATCTTGGGTGGATATGGAAATGCGCTTTGCCGCCACTGCCAGAAATGGCGAAACCGTACAAACTGGACGGGAAACTACTGGTTCTCGCAAAGCTTACGAAGATTTAACTGATTTGGATGAACAAGTAAAGAGTGCGGCTCAAAGAGCGATCGCAGCTTTATCTTTGCCACCTGTCAAAGGTAATACTTATACAGTAGTCATTGACCCAATTCTCACCGGTTTGTTTGTCCATGAAGCTTTCGGACATCTTTCTGAGGCTGATATGGCTTACGAAAACCCTGATTTGTTAGAAGTCATGACCATTGGACGGCGGTTTGGCCCAGAAGAACTCCAAATTTTTGATGGTGCTGCCCCAGAGGGACATCGCGGTAGCTATTTTTACGATGATGAAGGTACACCTGCTACAACTACGCAATTAATTAAAGATGGAGTTTTAGTTGGACGTTTACATTCTCGTGAAACTGCTGGCAAATTGGAGGAAGCGCCTACTGGTAATGCCAGATGTCTGAATTATCACTTTACTCCCATTGTGCGGATGACAAATACCTGGATTGAACGAGGTAAAACACCAGTTAAAGACTTATTCACCGATATCAAAGAAGGAGTTTATGCCCGTAATTGGTTGGGTGGAATGACGAATGGTGAGATGTTTACCTTTAGCGCCGGGGAAGCTTGGATGATTAGGAACGGCAAAATTGCTGAACCTGTGCGGGATGTAACGCTTTCGGGAAATGTATTCCAAACTTTAGCGGATATTGAGGCAATTGGTGATGATTTTTATTGGGATGAATCCGGCGGTTGTGGCAAGGGAGGACAAAATGGGTTATCAGTGGGTTGTGGTGGCCCTAGTCTGCGAATTCAAGATGTAGTGGTTGGTGGTGAAGTATGAACTACCCACTGCTATAACTGGTACTCCAAGTAAACTTAGGTTTTTAGTAGTCTGTCAAGCCTAAATTGATAGGCTACTAGTCCCACCAAAGAATGCCTCAGTTTAAATCAATTTGCTAGCCAGAAAGCGACGTTACGCATATCGGCTTTGATATGTTCTAAAGCTCGTGGCTCTTTTTTCATGCCATCTCCCGGTGGTTCATCCACAAATGAGTATAGCGATCGCTTTGCACTAATGCTTAAATTTTTTCATCTCTCAACATCCCTCTCAAGTATGAAAATAACTCATAACTCTAGGTAGTAGCGCCAGTAATAGAGGATAACTAATATATATAAAGCTGATTTCATATTCACTCTAGTTTTATCTTCCACACCCATTCTCGGTTGCGCGTACTGAAGACATACTGCTTTCTCTAAGTCATTTTTATAGCCTCAATTAAGCGTTCCTTAGCACAGCGACAGATATGAAAGCAGATCAATTCCTGAAAAACTATGCCGCAGGTGTCAGAGACTTTACTGGTGTTAACTTAAGCGAGGCAAACTTAAGGGAAGCCAATCTCAGTGATGTAATTTTAGATAGAGCTATTTTAGATGGAGCTAATCTGAGTCATGCTAATTTAGCCCAGTCCAGTTTGATTGAAGCAGACTTAAATGGAGCTGATTTGACTAATGCTAACCTCAGTGGTAGCAACTTAAGCGGAGCTATTTTGGATGGAGCTATCTTGGATGGAGCAGCAATGGAAGGAGCTAATTTGAGTCAAGCTGATTTGACGGTTGCTAAGTTGATTGAAACTAACTTGAGTGAGGCGGATTTGCAGGAAGCAAGCTTGATAGCGGCGAATCTAGATGGAGCGGATTTGAGTGGTGCAGACTTAACTGTAGCCGACTTATCCCAGGCAAATCTCACCCAAGCAGATTTGAACCAGACAAATTTAAGCGGAGCAAATTTGTCTGGAGCCAATGTAGAAGGAACCATTCTAGATGAGAATGCTTAAATCTAATTTTTTTAACATGGCTTATGATGTGAAAACTAACTAGCAAAGTAAACAATGGGCTTAAGCCCATTGTCTAAAAGCGAGCAAATGTCCGCTATAGTTTATTTCTATTGTCTTGACTGGTGTAGCATCACTGACTTTTAATGAAAAATTATCCAACCACAATTAACAAATTTGTATGTGCGTAGGCATCGCACATTTAAGATAAACTAAATCCAGCTTCAGGCTGGATAATAGCTAGAGACAGTTTTGAGATTGAATGTTTTCTTTATTTTTAACTTACCAAATCAACTAAGGCGTTCGATTGGAAGCGGACTATAGATGAAACTGAGCAACCGCGATAATTCTCAGAGGTGAATACCGATAGTGTGATATTAGCTTGACCCGGATCTAATATGCGTTTTACCTTGCAGGTTTGCATTTTGTTGTTGCAGTAAGCAATAATGCGATCGCCAGCCTTGACATCCAACGCTTGAATTTTCACTTAATATCAACCTCGCCCAAGATTTTGTTTAGCTAAAGAAAATATATTGTTATATTTTACTTGCTCAACAATTTAAATATTTATTTAAGTATAACACAAAAACTAAGGGCTTTAAATGCTATCAATTTAATCTTGATAATGTCAAGTTTATTTATCCTCAAAACTCTATTAAATGCTGGATTTTCAGAAAATAAGGATAAATATCGACCTTCTCGCAGCATCTGGTACAGTATGGCATAAGCAGGACTTACGCATTGAAAACCTGAAACTTTGTTTGCGTAGCGTGCGCTTCGCGCCTTTCCCTAAAAAAGCTTGATTTTTTATTATTTTTGTTCTCATATTCTGTATGGGAACGAGCAAAACCTCAATTAGTAAGACTTGGGTTGAAAATTCAGATAGTGGTAAACCTCCACTTTGCTCTAAATTTTTGCGAGTAATATTTTTTCTTTCTATGTTTTTGTTACAATTATTGAAATTTTTACCTAAAAGTAGCACTATGGCTTTATATGCTGAATTACATAGACATCTGGGCGGTTCCGTCGTACCGCGAGTTCTATGGCGATATTTCGAGCGACATTCTTCGGAGTTGATTTCCCGCTTTGCTGACTATTCACAATTTGAAGATTTTTACACCCGTCCACGCAACAGCTTAGATGAGTATCTAGAATTACACACCTTGGTAGAAAGTGTGCAAACAGTTGAGACTTTGCCTTACTTTATCTATCGCTTGGTGCGGGGTGCTTACATCTTTGAAAATTTGGCTTATCTGGAACTGCGCTACACTCCTTATTTGCGGACACCTGAACATCTGAATCAATCACAGAGAATTGACAAGATGGCAGAAATTGTGAAAGTAGTAGGACTTGCAAGCCACCAGCCAGAACATCCGATTGTTACTAGCCAAATTCTCTGTATGCACACCCGCCTACCTTATGAGGTGAACAAGGCGATTGTTGATTTGGCGGCACAAAACAAGCAGTATGTCTGTGCAGTCGATGTCGCAGGGGGTGATAGCTATTATGCCGATCGCTTAGAAGAATGGATTAGCTTATATGATTATGCGCGATCGCTAGACGTTAAAACCACGGGACATCTATATGAAACCACGGCCGGTTGTTACCCCGAACTGTTACCCTATCTCATGCGAATCGGTCACGGTATTCAAATCCCTCTACTGTATCCAGAGTTACTTAATGATGTAGCTAGACGCGGACAGTGTTTAGAGGTTTGCCCCACAACTTACCTAAAAACTGGTACTTTGCAGGATATACGTCAACTCAAATTAGTTTTTGACCGTTGTTTTGATGCTGGCGTAGATATTGCTATCTGTACTGATAATGCTGGGTTGCACAATGTGCGTCTACCGTTTGAGTATGAAAATCTCTTAACTTACGACATTATCAGTTTTAAACAACTACAAGCTTGTCAGGATGCCGCTTTCCGTCATGCTTTCGCTTGGCCTTACAGTGAACGTCCTGCATCTTTGTTGAACGATTTGCTCAAACCTGAACCACCTAAAGTTTTGGCAACAAGAGATAGTAATTAAAGATCACCTAAAGATAAGCAAAAAGTCAGGTGATTTAATGTTAATTAATGTTGCAATCACTGGTTTTTATTATGATGCTATAGAGAAAGCTGTAATGCACAATAGATATCTTGCAAAAACAATGTTTTAGAAAAAAACCACAAATGTTCACAGATAATTCATCGGTGTTTATTTGTGGTTAATTTTTCGCTAATTCTGATTTTTGCTAGAAGTCTAATGTGCAGTACAAAAAACCAGCAATGATGAAATAAATAGACTTAGATTAGTATGCCTGGGTTAAGTTTAAGCGCCAACACCTTCTGTAGCACCGCCGATTGAAATCCAAGCTGCAAGACCACCTTTGATTTCTGCTACCTCAGCAAACCCTTGTCCTCTGAGAATTTGTGCAGCCTGGGTTGTATGTTCGTCACTGTCGCCATAGATATAAATATGGCGTTCTTTATGTAGAGCAGATTTGGCTTTAGATACCAAATCGTTTAATGGGATGGGTATTGCTCCACTGATCCGACCGTGATTGTAGGTGTGGCGATCGCGCACATCAACAATTGTAAAACCTGGTTGACCCCATTGCAAACGGGTCTTTAAATCATGGACATCAGCAACTAAATTATTACTCATAAGCTTTTCCTGCTTATAACCTCACAAGCAATTTATCAAAAATCGCCTTTTAATTGAGTTTTCAGTGTAATAAGTTAATAATTTGCAACTAGCTAGTTGAAAATAATCTCTCATCTCTCCCTACTTCTCTTACCCCCAGAAGCTATAAACTATAATTTATGGCATCTACTATTCAAGCTCTACCAACAGAAGTCGTATATCTTATTACAGCTGGTGAGGTAATCGACTCTTTAGCCTCTGTGGTGCGGGAATTGGTAGAAAATTCCCTAGACGCAGGTGCAACGCGAATTGTGGTTTCTTTATGGCCACAGCAATGGCGAATTCGTGTTGCAGATAATGGTTGTGGAATGAACCTAGATGATTTGCAACAAGCAGCCACAGCCCACAGCACCAGTAAAATTCGCTCTAGTGACGATTTATGGAAAATTAACAGTTTAGGGTTTCGTGGTGAGGCGTTACATAGCTTAACAACTCTGGCAGATTTAGAAATTTTGAGTCGTCCTGTGGGTGGAAAATTAGGATGGCGAATTGGTTATGGCGATGGTGGGAAAGTTGTGCAAGTTGAAGTAACTGCGATCGCACCTGGTACAGTGGTGACAGTTTCTCATCTTTTCGGTAATTGCTCATCTCGTCGTCAGGGATTACCCACAACAGCACAGCAAATGAAAGCTGTACAAGCCACAATTCACCAAATCGCCCTGTGTCATCCCCACGTCACCTGGCAGATTTGGCAAAATGACCGTCAATGGTTCACCATTTGTCCTGCTGCCACAACTGGACAACTACTACCGCAGATTTTACCGCAAGTGCGACAAGGTGACTTGCAAGAAGTCAAACTCAAAATACCTAACCCATTAAACTCCCATACAGAAGACGCGATTCATCGCGTCTCTACTCCAGACTCTTGTACAGACGCGATGAATCGCGTCTCTCCCCACTCAGCACTAAATTTAGTGGTAGGATTACCCGATCGCTGTCATCGTCATCGTCCAGATTGGGTACGTGTAGCCATTAACGGACGGATGGTTAAGACACCGGAACTAGAGCAAACGATATTATCAGCATTTCACAGAACATTACCGCGCGATCGCTATCCAATTTGTTTCTTACATCTTGCCATTTCTCCCGATCAAATTAACTGGAATCGCAATCCAGCAAAAACAGAAATTTATCTCAACGAAATCATTTATTGGCAAGAACAAATTACCCAAGCAATTAACCAAGCGCTCAGTATCTCTTCTCCCAATCTCAAAGAAGCTGTTCACACAACACGAGTTAGTAAATTACTCAAAGCCGCAGAAGCCAAAGGCGGCTATAATTTCAATCCCCAGAATCCCAAGGAAGATTGCAAAAATCCTAATTCCTTGAAGGCTGTCGCTCAAGTTAGCAACACCTATATTGTGGCGGAACATCCAGGTGGTATGTGGTTAGTAGAACAGCACATTGCCCATGAGCGAGTTTTGTATGAGCAATTGTGTGATGATTGGCAACTTGTCCCCGTTGAACCAGCAATCATTCTTTATCAATTGTCATCAGCGCAAGTATCGCAACTGCAACGCATCGGTTTAGACATAGAACCCTTTGGCGAGCAACTTTGGGCAGTTCGAAACATACCTGCACCTTTGCGACAGCGAGACGACTGTGCAGAAGCAATTTTAGAGCTTAGTTGGGGAGGTGATTTACAAACAGCGCAAGTAGCTGTCGCCTGTCGCAGTGCCATTCGTAATGGTATACCGATGAATCAACAAGAAATGCAGACACTTTTAGATAATTGGCAACGCACTCGCAACCCTCGCACCTGTCCCCACGGACGGCCAATTTATTTATCTTTAGAAGAATCAGCTTTAGCCCGGTTTTTCCGGCGGAATTGGGTAATTGGAAAAAGTCATGGAATTTAATTTTAAATTTAACACAAGCGCATGAAATTTTAATTAACTGTACATTAACTTAACTATTAATAATCTGTTCCACCCCAACAGAAATATCTGGAAATGCTAGCGGTTGAATTGTTCCCGCAGTCAATGTCAATTTTGTTGCGTACTCACCAGCTTCATCACTACAATAAGCATGGGGTTCTCCTTCCGGCGATATTTCGACAATTTCCCCCTTAAGTAGTTCAACTTTGCGATCGCTCAAAATGCCAGCATCAATCATTCGGTGATACTCTTCAATCGTCCATTTAGCAACAATAAAAGTCATGAGGATTGATTCCTCCCAATAATTCTTGATATTTTACCATCTTAAATGGACTTCAAAGGAAGGCGTTAGCGCCTCTGTATCCTTGTAGTCAAGATTGAAGCTTTACTTAATTGGCAAAAAATTACAATTTAATTTTTATAAAAGCTATTAATTGTTATTGAAGTTTAATACTTATACCTTCGGGTAGAAGGAAAACACTATTGTAATTTCTAAGCTAGTGGTTAAGTTTTTTGATGGATGAAATTATGCTGAACATTATTGCTTGGATCATTCTGGGTTTAATTGCTGGAGCTATAGCAAAAGCCATTTATCCTGGTCGTCAAGGTGGTGGAATTGCTTCAACTATGGTTTTAGGTATCGTAGGTGCTGTGATCGGAGGAATTTTAGTTACTCTTTTAGAGACAGGAAGATTTCAATTAACTGCTGCAACCCTTAGTATACCAGGTGTAATTGTTGCTGTAATTGGCGCAATAATTGCCATCTTTCTCTGGAACCTATTAGCTAATCGTGCCAGTTATTAGTTGAATTAAATCTCTAGAAAAATCGTGGTTAAAAGCAATTTCTTAGGAATTTACCCTTTCAGATTTTACGCAAATACAAAAACTCCACTTCCTCAAGGTTAGTGGAGTAATTAATGTTAAGATATCAGTAATGAATCATGGTTAGTGTTGCTGCACTGCAAAAACTAAATTATTCTAAAGCTTTCTTAAGTTCATCTTTAATGTTTTCTACAGTGTGACCAACTTGGGCTTCAGCTTGCTTTGCTTGTCCTTCAGCTTTATCTTGTGGATTTCCAGTTATTTCACCCACAACCTCTTGGATTTTTCCTTCAATATTCTTTACGGTAGCTTCTACTCTTTTTTCGGTACTCATGGTTTTTATGTCTAGCTTGTAGTTGATTCAGCTATTACATAAACTAACAATAGTGTATTATTTTTGACTTCCATCAACCGATAGAATAATTCGATCGGTTATGTATCTTAAGATAGATACGGTGAGCTACAGGAGTAAGCAGGTAAAAATCCGAAGTCACAGAAATTTGCACTGTTCACATCCCCGACTTCTCAAACAAGTCGGGGATTTAACTTTTCGCAAAGTATTTAGGACTGCTATATACATCTTCGTAGAAAATTAGAGCAGTCAAAGTAAATTTTCAATAAAAGGGCAGAAAAGGAGTGGCAACAAAACGTCAAAAAGATGTATTGAGGAGTGAGATTAATGACATTATTCGGGGTGCTTGCGGAGGTTTTTTATTTGGCATCCCTTTACTGTACACAATGGAGGTTTGGTGGATTGGATCGCTGGCAAAACCACAACTGATGATGATGGCGATCGCATTGATGTTTATCGTGGTGTACTTGCTCAATCAGACAGAAGGCTTTCGGAAACGCAGATATAACTGGCTATCTCCTCAAGCTGCAATGGATACCGTAGAAGCGATCGCGATCGGACTAGCTTGCTCTGCCTTTGTGCTGCTACTATTGCGAGAATTGACACTAGAAACTTCCCTAAAAGAATCTTTAGGTAAAATCATCTTTGAAAGTGTACCATTTGCTCTTGGTGTAGCATTAGCCAACCAGTTGTTGGGAGATAGTAGAAACAGCAATGGAGAAGGACAAAAAGCCGACAGCAAAAGCAGCAACCAAAAAGATGAGTTAAACGCCACCTTTGCCGATGTGGGCGGAACACTAATTGGTGCAACCATAATTGCATTTAACATCGCTCCAACAGATGAAATTACTATGCTTGCAGCCGCAGCCTCGCCACCTTGGGAGTTAGCAATGATAACCACATCTTTACTAATTTCTTATGGCATTGTATTTCAAGCAGGCTTTTCTGACCAGCAAAAGCGAAGAGAGCAAAAGGGAATTTTCCAACGACCATCGAGCGAAACTATTATGTCTTACCTAGTATCACTCCTAGCAAGCGCTTTTATGCTGTGGTTCTTTCAAAAGTTAACTTTTAGCGACCCTTGGACAATGTGGTTAGATCACACCTTGATGCTGGGCTTACCTGCAACTATTGGCGGTGCAGCTGGCAGGTTAGCAATATGACCCAAACAGAACAACCACCAAAGCGCTCAATAGCTGAGTGGATAACATTCAGCGTCGCCTCATTTATCCTAGCAATCATTGTGAGTTTAGTAGGTTATACTTGGCTGAACGAAAAGAATCAACCTCCCATTCTTTCTGTTACTAAAAAAGAAACAATTCGGGAAATTGATGGCCAATTTTATGTTCCCTTTGAAGTTGTAAATAGTGGAGGAGATACAGCTGAGTCAGTTCAGATTATGGCTGAGTTAATGATTGACGGCAAAGTTACAGAAACAGGAGAGCAACAGATTGACTTTTTATCTAGTGGGGAAAGTGAAGAAGGCGCATTTGTATTCACCCAAAACCCGCGTCAAGGTCAATTAAATCTGCGTGTTGGTAGTTATAAATTGCCATAGAGAAGATAATATCCCCGACTTCTTGGAGAAGTCAGGGATATAAGGCTTGCAATTCTTACAAGTCAAATAGAATTGCTATATGACTCATACTTTAATTTTTGAAAAAACTCCGTACAACTCAAAAAACCTTTTTTCGAGTTACCTATTGCGCTTGCGTTGCGCTTATCTGCGAGACGCTTCTCTACGAAAGGCTTGTCTGCGACACGCTCCGCAAACGTCAACGCTCATCCCATAAGTAATTTTATAAATCAAATATGATTCCCATATATAGGACTCATATCTGATTTTTGAATAAGATTTCAGATAAAACCCTTAAAAAACAGGTTTTTCAGTTTGAGTATGTTTTCAGAAATCAAATCCGAGTCCTATATAGGATTCATATTTAATTTTTGAAAAAACCCCGTAACCTTCTTTCCTATTGTCTATTGCCTGCCCACCCTACGCGAACAAAAATCAAAGCGGATTCATATAATTACTAACACGGACTAGTTTAAGCTTTAACCTTAGCTTTTGACCAAACGCCGTTTTCATCTTCATCATATTGCTGATGAACAGACTCCCAAGCAGCTTGTTCGGCTGTGAACTCGTCATTTTTCTCATTGAAGACAGTGTTATAGCGATCAATGAATGTGCGTTGAGCTTCATCAGAAAGATGAGCGCGAACTTCAGGAGACAAGTCATCTGGACTATTGCACTGTCCAGGACAAGGGCGAGCAAAGGTTTTTTCGATAGTGTTAATTTCTTCGCCACCAGCACTTTCGAGTAGCAATTGAAATTCGCCAGTGCGATCGCTCGGAACTTCTGCCATTAGTAAGAATTCGCCAGCTTGTAAGCGGGTTTGGTAGATAGCCGCTTTATCTTCTGGCATCCCCAAAGTAGTTAGAACCGACACAAGACCGGCACCTGCACTACCTGCGATCGCTCCACTAGCAGCACCCAACAACACTGCACCAATAGGCCCTGCTGCCACAATTGGGCCGACAAAGGGAATAAATAGTACGCCTACACCCGTAAGCAAGCTGAGAAAGGAACCAAATAAGGAACCAAAAACTGCTCCTGTTCTCAAACCTCCCAGAATCACATCCTTTTTACTAATAAAGCCTGCAATTCTAGTTTCTGACTGAAAGTTTCTACCCATGACCGAAATATGATCTCTAGGTACACCCCTGTCTAGTAAACGTCGAATCACATCATCAATTTGCTTCTGTTCTTTAAATACAGCAGAGATAGTACGTTCTGCTTTATATACTTCTGGCACTTCAATACTCCTTGTATTATGTTGTTTTTACAATGAATATGTTGAATAGGTAGATGCAGGGAGATTAATTCTTTTACAGCGATTAGAAGGAAGATTAATTCCTCCTTCTAATTGGTTTCACAAACACCCATTTTTAACTCAGACGTTATGAGCTACACACCTACAGGAGTCTTAGCCCCTTCTGCTGGCTGTCTACCATCTGGCCCCAGTGCTTCGCCTTCAATAAATGAACGCAGCATCCAAGCCATTTCCTCATGTTCTTCCATAAGTCCAGTCAGAAAGTCAGCAGTTCCTTGATCGTGGAACTCATCACCAGACTGGTCTACATGGTCTCTTAAGTTACGAATAACCTGTTCGTGGTCTTCTACTAGATTAGCTACCATTCCTGTTGCTGTGGGAACATTACCAGCATGTTCCTTGAGGCTAGCAATCTTAAGAAATCCTTCCATTGTGCCAACTGGATAACCACCTAAAGCACGAACTCGCTCTGCCAAAGCATCAATATTTAGAGTCAGCTTTTCGTAGTGTTCTTCCCAAAGCTGGTGCAAAGAGCGGAACTGAGGGCCAACGACATCCCAGTGATACTTTTTGGTTTTCACCAACAGTAGATAGGCATCTGCCAAATCTTTATTTAACAGATTAATTACACCTTGACGCTGTTCTTCTGTTAACCCAATATTTATCGCACGCATTATTTTTCCATCCCTAAGCAAACTTGTTTACTAACTTCTCAAATTTCATATACATTCCACATCAACCAAAGGAAACATTATGAGCTTAGATAAGTTACTAAATTGATAATTGCGCCTATGTCTTAATAGGTAGTATTTAGCTAATAGTCAGCCAATAGTCTAGTAATTAGCGATTTGAAGCTCCAAACATAAGAATACTAAACACAATAGTTAATTCAAAATATCTAAACTCAGTTTTCCAACAATGTTCACGCGAATATAGCTTTATACTTAATTTAATGTGCCAGCCAGCTTAACATTAATAATGAGTAATGGGTCACTGCTTTTACGCAATCACCCATTACTACCCAAAAATTACCAGAACTATTAATTTAGTTACTTGCCTGTAACTTTCTCCAACACATTCTTAATATTTTCTTCCACAGTGGTTGCAGATTGTGAATTTTCAGGACGCTTTTGCTTGTCAATATCAGCAGCACCTTGAACCTCATTAAGTCCTTCGTTTGACTCCTTTTGAACTTTTCTCAATCCTTGTGGTGGTTCTTTAGCAGCTTCATCAGTTTTGCGCTGAATGTCAAGCAGTTGTGTAGTGCCTTCGGTAGGATTACTTTGATAGCTATCGATTGCAAAAGCAGGAAAAGCACTAGATAACAGTAGTAAGGCGCAAGTAAAGCCTACAATTAGAAAACGTACTGGACTTAAGATAGATAAAACAGAAGCAATAATCTTCATTTGAAATCCTCGATAACAGCTTTAACAACGCAGAACTTTCACGGATAAAGCAGAGCTTATACTTTTATTTGGCAAATTGAGCAATAATAAAAATAGCAGGCTACACTTTAATCTGAAAGTTCTTGTCAAAGGAACCTGATAAAGAAATGAAGAAATTATCTTTGTATTTCTGCATCGAAATTAGTAAGGGATAATAAGCAAATACCACCTTAATTCTGTAGCAAAATTTTTACATTTGATATTGACATTCTTTTCTCAAGGTTCCTTATTTCTACTTGTACTTTGAAAATGCTAAAGCCTGCATCAATCTCTAGAATGAACTTTTCTATATCTGTGGTTACAATAAAAATCAGTCTCTAGATATATCGACTTAATATAGTTGTCGCAGATTAATGACTCTGGGATTTGTGTTCAGTTAGCTCAACTTTATCCAATTAAAGCATTTTCACAAATATGCATATTAAATGATATTTGTAAAGCCTAAATTTGTATAAATATCCCCTTTTTTAAAGGGGAAAACAAATCTTTTCTTTAAACTTGATAAGTCTGCCTTATTACCTCTTCTATTGAACTTACACGATTGAACATTTCTATTAATTCATGGGATCTTGTTTTTCGCTTCGCCAGCAGTACTTTTAAGGGCATTAAATAATGAACATCTGGGTCATTTTCCAAGGCAACTTCAGCTGCTTGCAAGACTTTTGTCGCATTCTCAAAAATATCCTCGTTGTCAAAACCTTCTTTTGCTGAAATTTGATGTAATACTGCATCGGGTACAGTTTCTCTACCTAGTAAGGTGTTATCTAGTACCAAACCTTTCAATAAAGCTAGCAAAGACGCGTAGATTAAAAAATCATCACAACTATCACAAGCTTTAAATTCAATGCGTCCTACTTCAGCCGGAATGCGGGCGATTTTTGTTAGCGAAGGTATACTATTAATCAGTTCTTCTTCTTTCTGAACAAAAACTAGGGCTGCTGGTCTTTTTCCGGTTCTGATAAACGTTCGTACCGACAACCCATCCCATAAACCTCCGTTATAAAAAGGGGAGCTATAACTAAAAGGGACAATATAGGGACTATAATAAGTTAACTTTCTACCGATATCAATCACACTTTCAGTAGACAAATCCGCCACTGAAATATTTAAATCTGGTCCATAAGACACCATGTGAATATTAGCAGTTTGTTCGTCAGGATAAGCCTCTAGCTGTTTGATTTCATAATCATTTAATGGAGGTTGAGGTTCAAAAGCTGGATTGTAGGGATTAAAACTGACCAAAACTGGTGATAAGTCAAAGTTAGCAGCAACTTCACGTAGTAAGTGAAAACTTTCTGATAATTCTGTAATAGCGCCTTGAATATCAGAATGTATAGTTGTTCTAATTTCAATACCTTTAACATGACAGTCTATCACTTCATCGGAATCTGCAAATCTTTCAAATCCCTCAATGTACCATCTCTTCATCTTAATACCCGCATCACCTACGCGCAGTTGAGGATAATCGCTGGGATATGTAGGTAACTTTTCAATAATTTGATTAAAATCAGCAAATTTTGTGTGGGAAAAATCAGCAAATTTACCTTCTTTATTTAGGAATGCGACTTCATGCTCAATGCCAAAGAAAAACATTATCTATACCTTTATTGCTTATAGTTAACCTAATCTGACTAATAGATAGATATTTCCAAAAATTAAATATGCTTTCTCTAGAACCCTTGTAGAGACGTAGCACGAATATTTGAGATACTCCAATCAATTTTACTTTAACTATAAAAATTCTCAATAATATGATAAATGAATTTTACCCTAAGATCGGCTTTTGCGATTTGAAAACCTCTCTGATTTATTTTTCTGTGTTGCCCTGACTATCTTCTCAGTCGCCGATTAGGGTAGCTTAGTAGTGACTGAGGAAAGCTTGAGACGTGAGTTTATGACAAGTACCGTTCAATCCCCCTATAGCAGCGAACAGATTGCCGCTTGGTTGCGTGGGCTGCTCACCATTGCTTGGGCAGATGGTAATTTTGATGCCCAAGAACAGGAATTAATAGCCAACATCACCAAAGATGAATTAGCTCCTAAGATAAAATGGGACTCGCTAGAGGTAATTACGCCAGAAGAATTAGCCGCAGTGTTGGGTAAAGGTACACCCGCCGCAGAAAATTTCTTAAGGACAGCAGTGATGGTAGCGATCGCAGATGGTACTTATTCTCCCAGTGAAGATGAGGTTCTGCATCAGTTCTGTCAAGCCTTAGAACAGCCAGAGGAGTTACTAGAAGCCCTTCGCCATACCCTAGAATACCCACAGCAATTTACCCCTGCGATCGCCAGCCCTGGACTTACAAAGCGTCAAATTGATGCACTACACCCCCTGCGTGACTGGCTGGATGGGCTAGATATTCAAGACCCAAGAGTAGCCCGCTTTTTGTGTAAAATGATTCCCTCCCAGTGTCCCTTTGAGCGGGATGTCACCTTATTTGGACGCAAGATTGTCCACATCCCCCCGATGTGTAAAATTAACCCCTTGTATGAGCAACTGGTGGGCTTACGTTTCCGCGCCCTCTCTTATCTAGCAGATAAATGTGGTGAAGATGTTTCACCATATATTTAGTTAGAGTTAGGAGTGAGGAGTAAGGAGTTATAATTTGTAACTCCTCACTCTTCACTTCTCATTATTATTTAAGTATGCAATTTATCGATCAAGCAAAAATTGAAGTTGAAGCTGGTAAGGGCGGCGATGGTATTGTCGCCTTCCGGCGAGAGAAATACGTGCCGACTGGTGGCCCCTCTGGTGGTAATGGAGGGCGAGGCGGTTCGATATTTTTCGTAGCCGACGAAAACCTACAAACCTTGCTGGACTTCAGATATAATCATCGCTTTCAGGCAGAAAAAGGAACTCGTGGTGGGCCAAATAACTGCACCGGAGCAGGAGGAAAGGATTTAATTATCGAAGTTCCCTGCGGTACAACTATTTATGATGCTGAAACTGGCGAACTGCTGGGAGATTTAACTGAGCCTCAGCAGACTTTACTGATTGCCCAAGGTGGTAAAGGCGGACTGGGAAATCAGCATTTCTTGAGTAACCGTAATCGCGCCCCAGAATACGCCCTCCCAGGATTACCGGGGGAAATAAAGCAGCTGCGTCTGGAGTTGAAACTTTTGGCAGAAGTGGGGATTATTGGCTTACCAAATGCTGGAAAATCCACTTTAATTTCATCTTTATCAGCAGCACGTCCTAAAATTGCTGATTATCCCTTTACTACTTTGATCCCAAATTTGGGTGTAGTGCGAAAACCGACTGGCGATGGTACTGTTTTCGCCGATATTCCTGGACTAATTGCGGGAGCATCTCATGGGGCTGGATTGGGGCATGATTTCTTGCGTCATATTGAGCGCACGCGAGTGCTACTTCACTTGATTGATGCCACTAGTGATGATGTGATTAGGGATTACAACACAATTAAAGAAGAATTACAAGCTTATGGACAGGGTTTAGCAGAACGTCCACAAATTTTGGCGCTGAATAAAATTGATGCCGTAGATCGGGAAACTGTCGATTTGGAGGCTTTAGCTACCCAACTTAATCATCTCTGCTACGCCCCGGTTTTTATAATTTCAGCAGTTACTCGCACCGGCTTAGAGCCGATGTTACAAGAAATCTGGGGAATTCTCGACCAAATGAAGGTTCCTGAAGAAGTGGAGGCATTGAGATAATTTGTAATTCGTAATTACTACTTCATTGGCAAGAAAGAGCAAATATAGATGATTGGAAAAACCACATCTGTCGTAGGGGCAATTCATGAATTGCCCCTACAGCGAGGCTCTATTCTCATCAAAGAATGATTAATAAAAACCTCGAACGACGTATTGACGTTGATACACAACATAATTGTTTTGCAACCTTTGTAAATCTAATCGTAATAAAAGCTATTAAAATTACGAATTATGAATTACGAATTATATGCTCAAGGCTTAACTTCTGAAGGGGTTAAAGTAGCATATTGTTCAGAAGAAAGCGTCGCTTCTTTAACATTGATTTTCTTAGTGATAAATTTCTGCTCATAGAATAAGTCAGCAATTTTCTGCTGTCCTGACAAAACTTCTTCACTAAGGGGTCTTAATGTATAAAGCCTACGTTTCGATACCAGTTCTAGTGTTGGAACATCAATTTTCGCTTCAGGTGAAATCAGTTCAGCTACTTGACGTGGGTTAGCTTCAGCCCATTTGCCAATGTTATTGACTTCTTCTAATATGACTTTAACTACATCAGGATTATCTTTGACGAAACTACGCGAGCCCAACCAGTAACCTCCTTGGGTAGTAATCCCTTTACCATCTCGGATAATCCGAATCCGAGCAGTTTTCTGAAATAGAGCAAGGTGGGGGTCGCCAATTACAGCTGCATCAACGCTCTTACGCTCAAATGCAGCACGAGTTTCTAATGGTGTGAGATTAATGTGTTTAATATCGCTGAGTTTCAGCCCTGCTTCTTGCAAAACCTTCAAAACGAAATACTGCTGTGCAGTAGCTCTTTGAAAGGCCAATCCTTTACCTTTGAGGTCAGCTATTGTCTTGATTGGAGAATCTTTATCGACTACAACAGCAGTTCCCTCACCAGTTCCAGGTTTGCTACTAGCAACATAAACAAAAGGAACACCCGACGCTTGAGCAAAGATGGGGGGAGTTTCACCGACAAAGCCGAAATCTACACTTCCTACATTCATCGCTTCCAAAAGTTGCGGGCCAGCAGCAAATTTTGACCATTCGACTTTCATACCCAGTGGAATTAAACGTTTCTCTAACAATCCTTTAATTTTGAGTAAGTCTCCAGCTGTCATATAGCCCATGTGTAAGACTTTTGTCTTAGTGCTATTAGAGCTATTGGAGGCGTTAGCGGTTTGCTCTGGTGTATTTGGTGCTTTACAACTGACTAAAGTCGTGGATAAACTGAATACTCCACCTACTAAGAATAATAGAGAGTAATTGAACAGCTTTAAGTAAGATTTGCGCGATATTTCTACCATAATGTATTAGTAAATATTTAATGTTTTCGTCTTTTCGCTACTGAATTTATACTGTTTGCACTACTGGCAATTAGCTAAAAATTTCATTTAAATTTTTAGCTGATAAATTTAATTAAGCAGTTTTACCAATGGCATGTAATCTTAAACTACTAAAAATCGGTCGGTTTTTAGTAGTTTATTGTTTGTACGGATGCTATCATAGACTTCTGCAAGAATCAAGCAGTAAATAAAGCCATCATTCCATAGAAACGACTTTTGGACTTTTAGCAAAAAAGAGGATGATTTACTGATAGAGGTGCCTTTTATTACAGAGATAGTTGTCACCTACTGGTATTGTAATATGCAACAATTTTATACTGAATTATGCTAAATACACTTACAGGCGAAAAACCGACAGCCTCATGCACAACGATATTTGCTGGATTAGGTAATATCATGTCCGGCTAATTAGTTGTCATTGCAAACGAAGTGTTCATGGAGCATCTCGTAGAGAAGCAATCTTCGAACTCTTGCAATTGCTGTGTTCCAATCACAATGGCATATCCTAAGTGATTAGGAGGACATGATATAAAGCGATCGCAGACTATAACTATAAACTAGCTTCATCTATACTCTGATCCGAGATACGGCATTCCTCGGTGAAATTGGAAGCCCACACTGTACTTTGTAATCCAAGTCAGTGCGGCTAGTTCACGTAAAAATTGAGACAAAAGCTTAAAGGCTTTGCTTACTGGTAAAAAAACGGAGTTAAACTAGAATTGCAGGGTAACAATCAGAGGAAAATTATGATGAGCGATCGCGACTATACATTAATCATTGATAAAAGCGGTAGTATGTCCACACCCGACCAAGTGGGCGGTAGAAGTAGATGGGAGATTGCCCAAGAGTCTACACTCGCTTTGGCAAGAAAGGCCGAACAGTTTGATCCCGATGGCATCACCGTTTACTTGTTTTCCGGTAAATTTAAACGCTACGATGATGTCACCTCAGCCAAAGTCGCACAGATATTTCTCGAAAATGACCCTGCTGGGACGACAAACTTAGCAGGTGTGCTTCAGGACGCAATCAATAATTACTTTCAACGCAAAGCAGCCGGTAAAAGCAAGCCAAATGGAGAGACAATTTTAGTCATCACCGATGGTGAACCAGACGATCGCAAAGCTGTATTTGAAGTTATCATTCATGCTACTCGCCAGATGGAGCGTGATGAAGAATTAGGAATTTCGATCATTCAAGTAGGTTCAGATGCCCAAGCAACTAAGTTCCTTAAAGCTTTGGATGACCAGTTACAAAGTGTCGGCGCTAAATTTGATATTTGCGACACGGTTACTTTAGACGACTTAGAAGAAATGAGTCTTGTAGATGTATTGACTAACGCAATAACTGACTGATTAGTTTAAAGTTTTCTATTAAATAATTGGGAAAATTATAAATGCTAGAAAATCGTGATTACACCTTAATTATTGATAAAAGCGGCAGCATGGCAACCCAAGATCAAAAGGGTGGCAGAAGTAGATGGTTTGCAGCGCAGGAATCTACTTTGGCTTTAGCTAGCAAGTGTGAGCAATTTGACCCAGATGGTATCACTATTTATTTATTTTCTGGTAAATTCAAGCGATACGAAAACGTGACATCCAGTCTAGTAGGGCAAATTTTCCGAGAAAATGATCCCTCTGGTACAACTGACTTGGCAGGTGTGTTGAAACATGCAACTGACGATTACTTACAACGCAAAGCAGCCGGTCAAACAAAGCCAAATGGTGAAACAATTTTAGTGGTTACTGATGGTGAACCAGACGATCGCAAAGCAGTTATGAAGGTAATTATTGAAGCTTCTCGCCGCATCGATCGAGATGAAGAATTAGCCATTTCCTTCATTCAAGTGGGCGCAGATCCACAAGCTACTCGCTTTCTGAAAGTCTTAGATGATGAACTTCAAAGTGCTGGTGCTAAGTTTGATATCTGTGACACCATTACTATGGAAGATATGGAAGATATGAGTCTATCAGAAGTGTTGCTCAATGCCATTAATGACTAAATATATCATTTATAGGAATTGCAAAAATGGATTCCATTGATAAGCTATTAGCCGAACTCCAAACTGAATATAAAGAAGTACAACCACAACAGCAACAGTCAAAATCAACCACAGCCAAATCCTTTATTCCATCATCGCCAAAGTCGGCATCTTTTATGGATAACATTTTGGCAGAGGTTAAGGCTAATTTTGCAGAAGAGGATGCTGCTATTGAGTTACAAAAACAACAAGAACTAGAAAAGGAGCGAATTCGCCAAGAACAACTCAAAGCCAAACAATTAGAGGGCTTGAAAATACAGGCAAAAGAATGGTTAGCCAAAGTAGATCCACTTTCGTCGGAAGGACTTTGGTTTGAAAGGTTTGCTGAAAGTTACCCCTCAAAATTAGAGGCAGCGATTGAATATTTAAGAAGCAATGAATAAACATCTTCAAAAAAGAATGTAGAGACGTAAAATATTGCGTCTCTATTCATTTCTAGGCATGTCTAAAAAAACAATTCAAGATTCAAAAATAATCTCCTATCTCAAATTTAAAATGAGCAATTATTATTTATTAACCATGCTCAATATTGATGGTGATTTGTTCGATTTGAGTGTTGAACAGCCCATTCATGCATAGCATAGAGAATTGGTTGCAAAGTTTCTCCTAAATGCGTTAGCGAATATTCTACCTTTGGTGGAATTTGGGGATAAACTTCTCGATGGATAATGCCGTCTTGCTCCATTTCTCTAAGTTGCTGAGTCAACATCTTTTGCGTAACTCCGGGTAAAGCTCGTTGTAACTCACCAAACCTTTTTACGCCAGTCATTAATTCTCTAATAATCAAAACTTTCCAGCGTCCGCCAATTACCTTTAGGGTAGTTTCTACTTCACAAGTCAGCCTGAGATTGTTTTCTGCTTCAGCTTTCATAGTCAGTTTTTAAGAAGTACCTTACTTAGGTTTGCTGGGTAGTACCGCTAGTTAAAAGTATGGGTACATCTACAACACTCCACAAAATTTAACTGCTCTCTTTGATAGACTAAATTTTTTTAACATTAGATACTCAATGATAACTATAATTACGTAGCTATCAACTCAGAATCAATTTCCGACGGCGCACTATCTTGGACTAGCGATCGTGTTTCGCCATTACGCTGGAGGATACCGCCAACCATTGCTATCAAGGCGTTTACCTTGCGGGTTCGCCACATATCTACAAGTTTTTCCACTTTGGCGGCAGGCATCCGTCGCATCATCGCTTCGTAGAGATAAGCAGCATGTCCAGTTTCATCTTGGGCAATACTTAGCATTCCTAACTTCAAGTTACGACCGGTTGGCTCGTTATCAGGTAATACTTTTGCCATTCGCGCAAAGTCTTTACTAGCATCTAACTCAAGAATATATGTGCTAGCCATAAACACATCCCACTCAATGACAGCAGGTTTAAGTTGTTCTTGGGTGTAGCCTTCAAAGAATGCTGCAAAAAACGGACTACGTTGCTGTTGTGATTTGTTTGTGGTTGTAGTTTGGGGTTGACGCTTAAAATCTATAACTTGTTTATTCATCTGCTGTAAGGCGTGGGCAAAAACTTTACCATGCCTAGTCTCATCTGATGCGTGTTTTGCTAGTTTTTCGGCTAACCATGTATCGCCTTCGGCTGCGGCGCGATCGCTAAGTGCAGATAAAAACGGCACAGAACCAGATTCAGCAAAATAAAACCCCGCAAGGATATTAGGACGGGTTTTAGAATCACGAATTTGAGCAGCAGAGTAATAGGCAAAAGCACCTGAACCAGCTAAATGCAGAATGTTAGTTAAGAAGTTCATCAGAAATTGCCACTGATAATTGGGAGGTTACAATTCTTATACTAATGTGCATTTTCTATTCGGGTGGGGCAGGAGGCAGGGGGCAGGAGG